>CACZYK010000097.1 GCA_902785295.1 uncultured Clostridium sp. | reverse complement strand
ACTGTATTTTCAGTTTTATCTTTTGCATATTTATGTCTTATTGTACCTTCTTTAGCTGCCTTAGGGTCAGTTGCACCATTTATGCTTCTAACTTTATTTACTGCATCTTCGCCTTCTAATATTAATGCTACTAAAGGACTTCTTGATATAAAATCTACAAGTTCTCCATAAAAAGGTTTATCTTTTAAATCTATATAGTGTTGTCTTGCAAATTCTTTATTTATTTTTATCATTTTAAGAGCCTTAATTTTAAGACCTGCTTTTTCATAATAATATAATATTTCTCCTACATGATTGTTTTCTACTCCATCTGGTTTTACTAATGCTAATGTCTTTTCCATAACGAATCCCCTCTCTTTAACACGATTGTTTATTTGATTATAACAAATTTTCTGAAAATTGTAAACATTTTTTCTTTTATATTATCAAAAAATTATATTATAATATTTATATTATGTTAACTTACTCAAAAGTATGTTAATTATTTTAGAATATTCTTACAGGAGATGATATTTGTGATACGCTATTATATTGTTGTTGAAGGAAGAGTTCAGGGAGTTGGCTTTAGATTTTTTACTATTAATATTGCTTCTAAATATAATCTTACAGGAAGTGTAAGAAATATGGATAATGGCATGGTAGAAATTGAAGTACAAGGAGAAAAAGATAGTATATATAAATTTATTTCAGAAATAAAAGAGGGAAATTATTTTATAAGAGTTGATAATATATCTACAAAGACCATAGATTTAAAACCAGAAGAGAAATCTTTTCAATTAAAATATTAGAAAAAACAGATTGAATATATTATTCACTTATAAAGTTATATGCAATTTAGAAATTGATATAGTTTTCCAAAACTAAAAGAGCTATCGTACAAAAATTTTATAACAACATATAGTATAATATTATATCAACAAATACTATATGTTGTATTAATATTTTTTAATGCGATAGCTCTTTTTTGTAAAATTTTTATTCTATTGATAAAGCTACTGATTTTTCTTTTTTTAGATTTTCAAAAAACATTTCTGTTTCTTGTATTACAACTTTTCTAAGACCTATTAATCCAACTAAGTTAGGGAAAGCCATAAGTCCATTAACTATATCTGCAATTACAAATATTAAATCTAATGAAAGGAATGGTCCTATAGCAATTAATGCTATAAATATAATCTTATATGGTAATATAGCCTTTACTCCTGCTAAATATTGCATACATTTTTCGCCATAGTAGTTCCAACCAAGTATTGTAGTAAAGGCAAAGAATACAAGCCCTATATTTACTATGTACTTACCTAAAAAGCTTATAACTGCTGGTAAACCTGTTGTAAAAGCTGTAGTTGTTAAAGCTGCACCTTCAAAACTTCCATTAAAAGAGCCTGTTATAACTATTGCAAGTCCTGTCATTGTACAAATTACTATAGTATCAAAAAAAGTACCAGTCATAGAAATAAGACCTTGTCTTACTGCTGAATTTGTTTTAGCTGCTGCTGCTGCTATTGGAGCACTTCCAAGACCTGCTTCATTTGAGAATACTCCTCTTCCAACACCTTTTTGTATTGCTAATTGAATAGTAATACCTGCTGCTCCTCCTAAAGCTGACTTAGGATTAAATGCACTTCTAAATATAAGTGATATTGCACTTGGAATTGCAGAAAAATTACACACCAAAACAATTAAAGCTCCAACAATATATAAAACTGCCATGAAAGGAACTATTGCCTCTGAAACTTTTGAAATTCTTTTTATACCACCTAATGTTACTAATGCTACTATTACAGTTATTACTATTGCAGTAATCCATAGTGGAACATTAAATGCTTCTTTTAACCCTGAAGCTATAGAATTAACTTGTGCAAAGGTTCCAATTCCTAAAAACGCAACTCCAACTCCTAAAAATGCAAATATTTTTGCAAGCCATTTTAACCCTAAGCCCTTTTCTATATAATACATTGGGCCTCCAGCCATTTCTCCATTTTCATCCTTTACTCTGTACTTTATAGCAAGAACTCCCTCTGCATATTTTGTAGCCATACCAAAAAATGCTGCAAGCCACATCCATAATAATGCTCCAGGACCTCCTAACTTTATAGCTGTACCAACTCCTACTATGTTTCCAGTTCCTATTGTTGCTGACAATGCTGTACATAATGCTCCAAAACTAGAAACGTCACCACTTGCATCTTTATCATTAGCTTCTTCATCTTTTCCAAATACATATTTTAAAGCTAATGGTAACTTAAACACTTGAAGTAATTTTAATCTTATTGTTAAATAAATTCCTGTACCAACTAATAATATCAATAATGGTGGACCCCAAATAAGATTATTAATGCTTTCTAAAACTTCCTTCATAATAAAAAAAGCCCCCTTTTAATTTTTAGAGAGATTTCCATTAAAAAAAACTATTATCATCTCTCTGTCCTTTTACCTGAAAGTTTCGACTTAAAGTCTTGCTCCTTCGGTGCTCAATTTAATGAGTCTCTCCAAAGCTTCGTCCAATAACGGTCTCTTTACCTGAAATATTTCCCTCTTCGGTGAATAGCACATACATACTTATATGCTACTTCTCTCCCGCTATTTTCATCCGAACATTATTTTATTACAGTTGATATTATATATATGTTTTTTTATAAAATCAATATATTTTATAAACATTTGTATTTGTACGATGGATTTTTTAACTTTTGTATTTATTTGGAATACATTATATCTATTGAATCAATTTTTGTATTTCTAATGCTTTTCCTAAATCTCCTGCTACTTTTAGCTTACCTAAAGAAAATGCCTCTACTGGATTTAATCTTCCCTCAGCTATATCAAAAAATACTTTTGCAGGTGCAATAAATATGGCATCTCTATCATAATACTCATAGGGTTCTACATATATTCTTTTATCTTTAATTTCAACATAAAAGATTCCTTCCCCTTCTCCTATTATATTAAATTGAAAAGCAAAATGCCCATTTATCTTATTTGCATCTGCCTTTAAAAATATATTTTTTAATCTGTAAAATATTTCTTCATAACTCATTTTTATTCCTCCTTAAAATTTAATAGAATTTCTTCATTTAATATATCTACAACCTTTGGGTCATACTCATGTAATTTTTTTGTTATCATTTTCAAACTCATTATTGTAGCTTTTATTTTATCTTCAACAAATTTTTTATATTGTTGCATTAATACTCTTCTTTGCTCAATAGTTTCATCTCCTTGAAGATATAAATTTATATATTCATGTATTTTTTCAATTGGCATATCAATATTTCTTAAACATATAATCATTCTTATCCAATCAATATCTTCATCAGTATATCTTCTTACTCCGTTACTTTCTCTTTGCAAATAAGGTATTAACCCTTTTTTATCATAATATCTTAAAGTGTATTGTGAAATATTTAATTTTTCTGCTACTTCTTTTATTGAATACTTCATATTTTCCTCCATAAAGTAATTATACTACTTATAGTACACTCTAAGTCAATAGGTACAATACAAAATTATAACAATTTATATATTTTTTTCATAAACTTTTAATAAAATTATATATTCATTCAAAAAAAGAAACCTTAAGCTTATAACTTAAGATTTCTTTTTCTATACTATTAAGTTAATAGTATCATTTTCAAAATGTGAACAACTTACTAATATATTATTAAAGTTACTTATATAATCTATTTAATGCACTAAATACAGCTTTTATTGATGCTAAAGTAATATTGCTATTTACTCCAACTCCAAAAGTTTCTTCATTATTATCATTTCTCTTCATATAAACATAAGCTGCTGCTTTTGCCTCAGAACCTTTTCCTAAAGAATGCTCTGTATAATCTATAATTGTTGTATCAACTAATTTTGAATCTGTTAATGCTCTCTTTAATGAATCTATTGGACCATTTCCTAAACCTGTCAACTCCATTTCTTTTCCATTATACTCTAAATTACATTACACTTTATTAATTTAAATGGACCAGTTACTTCAAGATATTCTTCAGTAAATTTCTCCATAATTAATTGTGGAGCAACTTCTCCTTTTTTCTCAGAAATCTTTTGTATTACATCTGCAAATTCTTTGTGCATAGCTTTTGGCATTTTATATCCAAAATACTTATCCATTACAAAGGCAACTCCACCTTTTCCTGATTGACTGTTTATTCTAACTAAAGCTTCATATTCTCTTCCTAAATCACTTGGGTCTACTGGTAAATAAGGAACTTCCCAATATTGATTTTCTCTTTCTTTATATTTATTCATTCCTTTGTTAATAGCATCTTGATGTGAGCCTGAGAATGCTGTAAATACTAATTCTCCTGCATATGGATGTCTTATATGAACTGGAATCTTACAGCATCTTTCATAAACATCAATAATTTCTTGAATATTTTCTAATTCTAATTCTGGATTAACTCCTTGAGAAAACATATTATATGCTATATTTAAAATATCAACATTTCCTGTTCTTTCACCATTTCCAAATAAAGTTCCTTCAACTCTATCAGCTCCAGCAAGTAATGCTAATTCTGCTGCTGCTACTGCTGTACCTCTATCATTATGAGGGTGAACACTTACTATTACTCTTTCTCTATCTTTAAAATTTGTACACATCCATTCTATTTGGTCTGCAAAAACATTTGGAGTATCCATTTCAACAGTAGAAGGAAGATTTATTATTACTTTATTATCCTTAGAAGCTCCCCATGCATCACATACTGCATCACATACTTCTAATGCATAATCAACTTCTGTTCCTGTAAAGCTTTCTGGAGAATATTCTAAAATAATTTCCCCTGGAAAATCTTTAACATATTCTTTAACTAAGTTTGTTCCATCTACAGCTATCTTCTTTATTTCTTCCTTACTCATATTAAATACAACATCTCTTTGAAGAATTGATGTTGAGTTGTATATATGAACAACAGCTTTTTTTACATCCTTTAATGCTTCAAAGGTTCTTTTTATTAAATGAGGTCTTGCTTGTGTTAAAACTTGAACTATAACATCATCTGGAATTAAATTATTATCAACTAAAGTTCTTAAAAAATCATATTCTATTTGTGATGCTGATGGAAATCCTATTTCTATTTCCTTAAATCCTAACTTTACTAAAAGATTAAACATTTCTAATTTTTCTTCAACAGTCATTGGATTAACTAATGCTTGGTTACCATCTCTTAAATCTACTGAACACCATATAGGAGCCTTTGTTATGGTCTTATTTGGCCATGTTCTTTCCTTAAAATTTATTGTTTCAAATCTTTTATACTTTTTATAATTTAACATTCAATATGTCCCCCTTAAAATACTGCATTTTTATAGTAATTTATTATAATATATAACTCATTTCAGTTTATATATTACTCCATAAAGCTTTACTATAACTATTACTTTCTTATCTACTAAATTAATCCCATCACTATCACCTCTATAATATTTAAAACAAAAAACCACGTAAACCTCCTTACCATTGGAGCATTTACGCGGTACCATCCAAATTTATACTTAATTAAAATAACGACATAACTTAAATTTTCATTATGCCGGAAAGATTTCTATTCTTTCAGCTCCTGAGCAAGTTCAAAAGGGAACATCTGCGGGTTCTCAGCAAAATCCCAACTCTCTATAAGACTTCTTCCTATTTACTACTCTCAATCATTGCTTTTAAATATCCATAACTCAACGGATTATATAATTTCCTAGTAATAAAGATGATACTATATCTTAGTTTTATTGTCAATATATGAAGAAATAAATATATTATATTTAACTTTAATTTAATAACAATTTTATATTTTTCCACTTTATTGTATAATAAATTCATATTAAATATATTATTTTTCTTTAATATCATTATATTTTAAATTTAAACAAATTATGGAGGTATTATATTATATGGATATTTGTTCTGTAATAAATGAAATGATTTCTTATTATAAAGGAGATGTTAGAAGAATTAATCATTTTCTAAAGGTTTATTCTTTTTCAAAAACAATAGGTGAACTTGAAAAGTTAGATAAAGATACTCAATTTATATTAGAAGTAGCTGCTGCTATGCATGATATAGGTATTAAGATTTCAGAAGAAAAATATAACTCATCTGCTGGAAAATATCAAGAATTAGAAGGACCTTTTGTTGCTAAAGAAATGCTTACAAAATTAAATTTTCCAAAAGAAATAATTGATAGAGTTTGTTTTCTTATAGGACATCATCATACATATTCAAATATTGAAGGCATAGATTATCAAATACTTGTTGAAGCTGATTTTTTAGTTAATATTTATGAAGATGCAATAAACAAAGATTCTATAAAATCTATAAAAGAGAAAATATTTAAAACAAAAAGTGGAACTAAAATTCTTGAAGATTTATATTTTTAAAACACTAAAAAAAATCCTCACAAGAACTATAAAAGTTCATATGAGGATTTATATTTATACATTTTTAAATTAAATTATGCTTCTTTAATGTAGCTTTTAATGTTTCTAGATTTCCTTCTGTCATTTCACTTAATGGCATTCTTAATTTTCCTACATTATAGCCCATAAGTCTTAATGCAGTTTTTACTGGAATTGGATTTACCTCTACAAATAAAGCATTTATTAAATCACAAAGTTTTATTTGAAGTTCTGCACTTTCTTTTACCTTTCCTTCAAAATATAGCTTACATATATCGCTTGTTTCTTTTGGCATTACATTTGATAATACTGATATTACTCCTGCTCCTCCAAGAGATAGTATAGGAACTATTTGGTCATCATTTCCTGAATATATAGCTAAATCATCTCCACATAATGCTCTCGTCTTAAGAAGAGTAGATAAATCTCCACTTGCTTCCTTTGCTGCTACAATATTCTTATGCTTTGATAAAGCTAAATAAGTTTCAGGTGCTATATTAACTCCTGTTCTTGATGGTACATTATAAAGTATTATTGGAGTATTTACTCTATCTGCTATATAAGTATAATGTTCAATTAATCCTTTTTGAGTAGCTTTATTATAATATGGAGTAACTATTAAAAGACCATCAACTCCAACACTTTCAGCATATTGTGATAATTGTACTGCATATTCTGTATCATTAGAACCTGTTCCTGCAATTACTGGTATTCTCTTATTTACATATTCTACTGTATGTTTTATTGCCTTTTTATGTTCTTCATCTGATAAAGTTGATGATTCACCTGTTGTTCCTGTTATTACAATAGCATTTGTTCCATTTTCAATGTTAAAATCTATAAGCCTATTTAATTCTTCATAATCTATTTCATTATTATCTTTAAATGGTGTCACCATTGCTACTGCTGCACCTTTAAAAATTAAATCCTTCATGTTTCATTCCCCCTTGTTAGTTTTATTTAAAAGTCTTATTTTTTTATAACTTACTTATTATTATATTCTATTTATTTAATATTTCAAAGTGGAAAATAAACATTTTAAATACTATTTACTTCTTTAAGCTGTTTTAATAATTCATTATATTTTTCATTAAGCTGATTTTTTATATCTTCATTTTTTTCTACTGCTAATAAAGATATAACTTCTGAAAGTTTATTTTCTATAATCATTTTTTCTTCTAGCTTTCTTTTTAAAGTTTTATCAGGCTTTTCTTTTTCTTTAATGTATTCATTATAACTTCCATTAAACTGCTTTATGCTCTTATTTTCTATAAATATTAAATTATCACATACTTTTTCTATAAATCTTCTGTCATGACAAACAATTAATAAGGTTTTGTCCATATTCTTAAGAGCTTCTTCAAGACTTTCTACTGCTTTTATATCTAAATAATTTGTTGGTTCATCTAAAATTAAAAAGTTATTATTTGCTAATATAATCTTACATAAAGCTACTTTTACCTTTTCTCCACCACTTAAAATAGAAACTTTTTTAAAAACACTATCTCCTTTAAAGCCAAAACCATCTAAATTTATTCTTATAATTTTATTTCTATTGGAGTTTTAGTTATTATTTCTAATCCTTCTTTTATCCTTATCTTTGTTTCTTTTATATCCTTTGGCTTTTCCTTTACCTCAAGATGCTCTATTCTATTTTCAATATTTTTAATAGCATTATCTATTTTCTTTTTTCCTTTTTGGCCACCCATTTTTCTATGAAGTCTTGCTTCTGAATTGCCCATTCTTTTTGGAGTTTTCCTTATTCTATCACCTAGCCCTTCTTTAACTCTTATTGCAGTTTCAAGTCTATTTTTCTCTGTAATATATTCTTTATACTCTCTTTCTTCTCTATTTCTCTCTTCTTTCTTAAGCTTTAGATACTTTAAATATATTTCCTTCTTCTACTTCAATTAATCCTAAAATAGCTTTAATAAGTGTGGTCTTTCCTGCACCATTTTCTCCTACTAAACCTATTCTATCTCCATCCATAAGTTCAAAATCTTCTATATCTAAAACTAATCTATCTTCATAATATTTCTTTACATTTTTAATTTTTATTAATAGCAAAAAAATCCCTCCTTTATTTTAGGAGAGAGTAAATTTTTCCATAAAAGTATAGTATAATCCTTGGTGTAATTTACTCTCAAAATAAAGCACAACAATAAAACCTCTCAAAGGCTTTTAAATTTTACTATGTGCTTAAAATTTTAAAAATAAATTACATTCTCATTTGTGAAAATACCTCGTACCTTTCTAATATTTTCTTTATATTAACATAAGTTATCTAAAAAATACAAGTACTATTTTTTCTTATTCAACTCTATTTCTTTTTTCTCCTCTATAAAAGGCTTTAATGTTTTCTATTAAATCATTAAATAATCTTTCTCTAGCTTCTATACTTGCCCAAGCTATATGAGGTGTCATAACAATTTTTTCTTTATTCTTAATTTTTAGTAATGGACTATCCTCTGGAATTGGCTCTACTGAAAACACATCTAATCCAGCCCCTGCAATTATATTTTCATCTATTGCTTTAGCTAAATCTTTTTCTACAACAATTGGTCCTCTTCCCATATTTATAAGAACTGCTGATTTTTTCATTTTCTTTAAATTATCATAATTAAATAGTCCTTGAGTATTGGTATTTAAAGGAGAATGTATAGAAATAATATCACTTTCACTTAATAATTCATCTAATTCAACTCTTTTATAATCTGAATTGTTATTTTTACCTGAAGTTGAATAGTACACAACTTCAGCTCCAAATGCTTCTGCAATTTTAGCTACCTTTTTTCCTATATTTCCAAGACCTACAATTCCCCATTTTTTGCCTTCTATATCATTAAAAGGCTTATCTAAATTAGTGAACATTCCTGACTTTGAATACTCTCCACTTTTAACAAATTCATCATAATATCCTATTTTATCATAAAGATGTAGAAGTGTAGCAAAGGTGTGTTGTGCTACTGTTGGAGTAGAATATCCTGCAACATTAGTTACTGCTATGTTCTTGCTCTTTGCATATTCTATATCAATATTATTAAAACCAGTTGCAGTTTCACATATTATTTCTAGCTTTTCTGCATTTTTTAAATTATCCTTATTTAAAACTACTTTATTTGTTAAAATTATTGAGGCATCTTTAACTCTTTCTTCAATCTCTTCAGCTTTTGTTTTTTCATAAAGAACTACTTCTCCAAATTCTTTTAATTTATCAAAATTTACATTTCCTAATGTTTTTGAATCTAATACTACTATCTTTTTCATCTAACATTCCTCACTTATTTCTTTATTTTTCTCTAAAATTTTAAATCTATATCTCCACTTTCAACAGTTATATTTATAGTGTATTTTGCATTATTATCTTTGTTGTAGTTACCTTCATACTCTTTATCATTAAAATCAATAGTTCCATATCCATCTTCACATTTTAAATAATAATTAAAACTATTTTTATCAATCTTTCCACTTAATTTTACATCTCCATAGCTATTTTGTATATCTACATTTTTTATTGATGTAATATTTGAAAGTTCAATATCTCCACTATCTAAATTTGCAGTAAAGTTTCCTAATGATGAATTTTCCACGTTAACACTTCCATAATCGCTTTCTATGCTGTAATTTTTAGAGATATTTAAATTTTCTCCATTAAAATCTCCACTATCCATAACACATGAAAGTTCTTCACCATTAACCTCTTTAAAATTTACACTGCCATACTCATTTTCAAAAGATATTTTTTTGCTTTCTATACTGGTTAAATTTAAATCTCCACTTTCAAGTTTTAAAACCATATCTCCACAAGAAATATTTGATAATTCAACATCTCCATATTCATTGTTTATATCTATATTTTCACAATCTACTTCAGTAATTTTTATATCAGAACTACTAGAATAAATTTTTAATTCATCTAAATTACAATCTTCTGGAACATAAAGCTTTATTCCTTGCTCTGAATTATTAAAATAAATTCCAATATGAATACCATTCTCTTCTTTTGAAGAATCATTTATTGTTAATACTCCATCTTTAACACTATAATTAATCTTATTTTCTTCATCATGTTGAAGGTCTAGCTTATAGTCTTCTCCTTTAACTATTTGAACATAACTTAAGTTTGAATAAGATGATATGTCGACTTTATTAAATTTATCCAAATTAAAACTTTCATTAATTACATTTTTACTTTTAGCACTATCATAAACTTTAACGCCTTCTTTTGTCAATGATATAGAAGAAATTCTTCCTCCTGCTAAAAGACCTATAGCTGATAATATAACTCCTACTAAAATCATAGCTAATGAAGTTTTTAAAACCTTATTCATGTTTTCCACCTCTCTTTGTTATTTTTGCTATTAATTTTTTACATACTAAAATTAATAACTTAAATCCTTTTATGGAAAGCCCTAAAAACATTATTCCAATTCCAATTATTATTAAAGATATTCCTATAAATAAAATTGTAGTAGGAACCCCAGACTGAGCTACAGCAAATAGAGTAGCTATAATACATACTATTCCTCCTAAAATACATGCTCCGCCACCAAAAATAATAGATATTACAATTGCAAATAATCCTACTGCTAACCCAAATATAGTTGCAACAGCTCCAATTCCTAACCCAAGAAGTAATGGAGAGGCTAAAACTGCAAGAATTGATATTAAAATTATTGGCAATTTACTCTTTTTTTCTTTTTTATTATTATACTCCTCATTAGAAAAATATTTTGTATTATATTCATCTTCATTATATTTATTTCCATTATCTTTACTAAGATTTACTTTTACAACTTCTTCAGAATTTCTAAGAGAATACTCTGATATTATTTCTTCTGCAACTTCTTTAGCTGTTCCAAGAGAAATAGTTACATCTGTTTCATCATCTATTCCTGCATCTTCAAAATACTCATAATAATAATTTATTGCATTTTCTATTTCTTCACTTGGTAAGCCTTCTAATCTTTTCTTTAGCTCTTCAATGAATTCCACTTTATTCATTACCAATTCCCCCTAACAAGATTTTATCAATCTTTACTTTATACTCTTCCCATTCCTTTATATATTCTTCATATTTTTCTTTTCCCTTTTCTGTTACCTTATAGTATCTTCTATTTCTTCCTTGAAAAGATTGATCATAGGTTTCTAAACATGCATCCTTCTGTAATCTTCTAAGAACTGGATATAAAGTTGACTCTGATATATCCATAATCTCTCTTACTTGCTGTGTTAAAACATAACCATAGGTATCTCCTTTATTAAGAACAGCTAAAACACAGGCATCCATAAGGGCAGAACCTAACTGAAAAGCCATAACCATTCCTCCTTATTTAAATTATAATATTATACATCATATAATATTATTCTTTATCAATACTATATATCGTATAATATTATATGTCAATATATCATTTCTTAATTTTACCTTAACTCATAAAAATAAATGACTACTAACATTTTTAGTTAATAGCCATTTATTGATTACTCATTTTTTATATTATATATTTTTCCTTCAATATATCCTGCCATTTCATTTCTTAATCTAAGAAGTTTACCAATTCCCATTATATTTACTAAAATACTAGCTATTAAATTATCAATATAATATGTAATAAAATAAGCTACTATAAAAAGAATTATATAAAAAACTATATCAAAAGTATGTTCTTTAAGCCATTTTTTTTTCCAAAAATCATATTTTTCATCTAATGAAAATACCTTATTTTCAAGTGCTGCTACAAGATTTTCCTCAGCTTTTTTATGGTAATCTTCCTCTTTTATTCTTTCTCCACAAAGCAACTCATTTATATCAACATTAAATTCTTTACTAAGCATTTGAAGCATCTCAATATTAGGCATATAATTTCCATTTTCCCAACGTGATATTGTTTTATTAGTAACACCAAGGTTTTTTCCTAAAGCTTCTTGTGTTAAATTTTTTTCATGACGAAGCTGAGCTATAAATTTTCCTATTTTAATTTGATCCATGATAATCACCTCTTTTTTGTTTATTATTTTATCAAATAGCTAAGATAAAGTCTTTACCATAAAAAGCGAATATCAATTTATTTAATTTTTCATGGTTAATTATGTACAAAGGCAACAAAAAAGCACCACTTTTTATTTTTTAATCAAAAGTGATGCTTAAATTTACTTTTTTAGCCTCCAATTGTAGCAAGCATAATAGCTTTAATTGAGTGCATACGATTTTCTGCTTGGTCAAATACTATTGATTGTTTTCCTTCAAAAACTTCGTCTGTTACTTCAAGTTCCTTCATTCCAAACTTTTCACATACTTTTCTTCCTACATCTGTATTTAAGTCATGATAAGATGGAAGGCAATGCATAAATACTGCATTTGGTGCTGCATTTTCCATAACAGCTTTATTAACTTGATATGGTTTTAATAAATTTAATCTGCTTTCCCAAATTTCTTCTGGCTCTCCCATTGAAACCCATATGTCTGTATAAATTACATCTGCATTTTTAGTTCCTTCTTTAACATCTTCAGTTAAAGTTATGCTTCCTCCAGTTTCTTGTGCAATTTCTTTACATGTTTTAACTAATTCTTCACTTGGAAATACTTCTTTAGCTGCACAAGCTGTGAAGTTCATTCCCATTTTAGCACAAGCTACCATTAGTGAATTTCCTAAATTGTTTCTTGCATCTCCCATATAAGTAAAGTTAATTCCTTTTAATTTTCCAAACTTCTCTTCTATTGTTAATAGGTCTGCAATCATTTGAGTTGGATGGAATTCATCTGTTAATCCATTCCATACAGGTACTCCAGCATATGTTGCAAGTTCTTCAACTATTGATTGTTCAAATCCTCTATATTCTATTCCATCAAACATTCTTCCAAGAACTCTTGCTGTATCTTTAATACTTTCTTTTTTTCCTACTTGAGAGCTATCAGCATTTAAAAATGTAACTCCCATTCCTAAATCATGTCCTGCTACTTCAAAAGAACATCTTGTTCTTGTTGATGTTTTTTCAAATAATAAAACTATATTTTTTCCTTTTAATCTATCATGTGGAATTCCTGCTCTTTTTAAAGCCTTTAAATCTTTAGATAAATCTATTAAATATCTGATTTCTGCTGGGGTAAAATCTAATAATTTCAAAAAATTTCTTCCTCTTAAGTTTACTGCCATAATTATAACCTCCATATTTATAAGTCAATTTATGTTATATTAAAATAGTACCATTTATAGATATTTTTATCAAGTTATTTATGAATATTTTTTATATTTATGCACCATATTTGCATTTTTATACATAAATAAAAGTTATACACACTAAATTTTCATTTTTTATGTATAACCTTTAAATTTATTTTACTTACAGTTTCTTGTTGTGATAACTTATATGTTTCAAAATATAATCATATACTTTTACTTTACTTAAACTTTTTTTTGACACTTAACTATACAAATACTTCAAATATTTCTTTTCCTTCAACAATTAATTCTTCTTTTTTATACTCTTTATTTTTATTAAAATTAAATACTAGTAAATATCCTTTATTTTGATTATTAACATTAAGATAATCTGCTAATTGCTTTAGACCTTTTTCATGGTATTCTTCCCCATGCCATACTTTAAGCTCTATTATATATTTATTGTTATTATAAGTTATTACTACATCTAATCTTTTTTCTTCTGATATTTGTACCTCTTTAAAAGCAAATCCTATTCCATTTATTATTGGTGTTAAAAAAGATAAAAATAGCATTCTGCCATGGGTTTCTAAAAATCTTTCATTTTTTAAAGAATATTCTTCCTTCATAAACTGCTGAAATCTAATTAAAATCTTTTCAACATTAAGACCATTACCACAAATAAAATCAGATTTAAAATTATATTTTTTCATTGTATCATTATTTTCTAGTAATGATGAAAAATAGTTATATAAAACTTGAGAAAATATTCTATTTG
>CACZYK010000096.1 GCA_902785295.1 uncultured Clostridium sp. | reverse complement strand
AAAAATTATATATGTATTCCTTGTCACAATGATTTTATTTGTTGTTCAAAGTTTTGCAAGCAAGTTTGGTGAGTTAATAGCTGATTTATTTAATTATACAATGATTGATAAAGATGGCATTTTTATGCATGTTTCTGTACATCATGTTGTTCAAATGATAATTGCATTGTTGATTATTTTTATCATAGGAAAGACAAAAAAATTAAAATTCCATTTAAAACCCAGGGTCGATAAAATAGGTATATTATATACAAGCATTTTTACTATTGTTATTTTGATATATGTATTTATTTCTTACATTATTGGTTATAAATTAAATACCATAGCACCATATGAATATGAGCTGAATATGACAAATATGTTAGGCTCATTAGGATTTCAACTTTTACTATCTGGAACATCGGAAGAAATTTTGTTCAGAGCATTACCAATTACTGTCTTTGGTACATTTGAGTGTAGGAAAGAAAAAAATGATTATAAACTTGCAATTATAATTGCCTCTATGCTATTTTCAATTGCACATATCAAATGGACTATATTGCCTTTTGCAGTATCTTTTTCGTGGTTTCAGTTGATATATGCTTTTGTATTAGGGTTAATATATGGAGTTACATACATAAAATCGAAGAGTATTATTTATCCAATGTTAATGCATGGATTGAGTAATTTTTTGATGGTTGGAATAGGATATATTTTTGCAGTTATGATGATATAAAGCCCAATTCGACAAGTAAACAACTCCTAATTTGTAGGAAAGTTTTAGGTTCTCCTACAAAAAATCTCATTTATCAACTATTTGTTGTGATATAGCCTATATAAATAAAAATAAATAGACAAAAATAAATAAAATATGATATAATACAAATATCAAGTGAAGAAAAATTCATCTGCGCAACCCCAAAAACCACTAAAAAGTGGGGGAGGTTGCGCAAGAAAAGAAAAACTTGAGAAAATGGCTTAAACACTAGCTTTTAGAGAAATTTTAAAAAATGCGCAACCTAAAAACATACCCTATTTTTAAGAAAAAATTTAAAATCAAAAAGGGGTTGCGTAAAATGGCAAAATTAACCCGCATGAACACTAGGTTTCAAAGGGGTGCTATGGAAATTACATTAGACCTGTTTAAGGGATTGTCACTCATTTATTAGAATGTTAAATCCATAACCTTGATTAGGTGAAATTTATATTAGACCTACATGAAAGTGTGGGTCTTTTATTTATAAAGAAATTTGTAAAAAAGCATAAAATTTAGTTTGAAATATAATTTACATAAGATATAATGAAATTATATAAAAGTAGAATAATGGAGGATAGAATATGGAAAATAGAATAATATGTGTACCTTATTATGTATCAAAGGGTGATTTAAATAATCTGGGAATAAAGGTAGATGCTACGGTGGAAGCTGAGTATGGTGAAAAGGTTTTAGAAGGAGATAAAATAACCTTAGCTCATCATGTAGAAAAATATAAAAATTGTAATGCTCCATGTAATAGAAATGTAGAAAAATTGAAAGATGGAGAGACAATAATAATAAGTCATATAGATTTAGATACAATAGGAGGGTGCCTTGCACTTTTAGGAGTAAAGCCAGAAGATGAAGAGTTTTGGAAAGGTGCAGAGTTTATTGATGTTAAAGGAAATCATCATATAAAAGAATTATCAAAAGAGGTTGAAGACAAAATAAATGCATATTCAGCATATAATAGTAGATTAGAGAAAGTAGACAGAACAAAAATTACAGATGTTACAGAAAGAATATTATCATATAAGAGTATATTAGAAAAAATAATTAATAATGATAAAGAACTTATAAAAAAAGGCAAAGAATGGACACAAGAAATATCAAGAAAAATAGAAAAATGTTTAGAATATGAAACAGATAATGTAAGAATATTTAGAAGTGTTGATAATATTTTCTGTTCTGCATCATACTATTCAGAAGCTAAAAAAAGGATTATTCCAACAACTTTAACTTATAATATGGTAACAAAATCAATAACATTAGCCTTTGAAGATGGAGGGGAAAAATATTCAGCAAAAGAAATAGTACAAAACCTATGGGGAGACAAAGCAGGAGGACACAGAGGAATTGCAGGAAGCCCTAGAGGAGTTGAAATGAGTGAAGAGGATTTTGAAAATATTAAAAAATATTTAAATACAATCTTAAAAGAATAAAAACAATAGGAAGTTAATTTGTATAAAATAATCTAAAAAATTAGTAAAATATCATTAATTAAAAAAAATTAGAAAATTATAAACAAATATATTGGAAGAATGTTTCAAAAGTAGTATAATCTTATACAAAGGGTGTAGAACTATTTTATTTAAGTAAATAAAAATAAATCTATAATTAGTATAAATTAACTTTATAAATAGTAAAAGTAAGTAGATTTAATATACCTAAATAAAAAAATTAATAATTAAAATTAAAATCAAAATGCAAAATAGGAGGAAAATATATGAGGGTAGTCAACTGGTATAAATATATGAAAGATCCATATAAAGAGCAAAAGACTGAAAATAAATATGAAAATAAAAAATGGAAAGATTTGATAACTGGGAATATATTTTTTCTTAATGAAAGTGATGAGTTTCAAATTGAAGCATTTGCTTCAAAGTATATTGTAGAATTATTAAATAAAAAAGACTATGAAAATTTGTTTAAGTATTTAAGGGGAGAAGAGAAAGAGCTAAAATATAATAAAAATAGAGTAGATTCATATGAATTATGGCTTTTCCCACAACTTCCATATTTTAATACTAATAGAGTTGGAAATGAGTTTATAGTGTGTCCTAGACTTATGGATTATTTATCAATGAGAACTGGATTGTTATATGTTATAAGTGATGAAAAAAATAAAGAAGAGATAAGGCTTGTATCATATCTTACAGGTGTATATCCTTATGTTAACGATTACGCAAAGAAAGCTATAGATAAAATTATATCTGGTGATAATTATAAAAACTATAAAGCTATATTAAAAGAAATAGATGAAGTATTTAAGGAGAAAATAAGTGATGATGTAATAAATGAAAAATTAAAAAAATATGAATTTGATATTGTTAAGGGTGGAGTAGTAAAGGTAAAGGAATATCTCTTAGAAACTAACAAGATAAAAGAAATAAGAGGTGCAAGTACCATTTTAGATAAAATAAATAGAGAAATAATACCAAAGTTAGATGAAATAAATAAAAAAATAAACCCAAATAAAATAGATGAAGAATATATTAAAGAATGTATAGTTTATGCAGGGGGTGGAAATGTTCTTTTAGTAGCTAGTAAGGGGAAGGGAGAGGAATTTTCACAGAAAATTGAGGAGATTTATGAGGATAGTACTATTTTAGCTCAAAATGTTGCAATAACTGAAAAGGTTTCATTATTTGATATTTCAAAGGTCAATTATAAAAATACAATAAGTAAGATTGAAAATATATTAAATGAGAGACAAATGGCAAAGATTGATTATAGGACTAATGATTTTAAAGGAAATCTTGATTATTTTGGCGAAAATATTAAAAAATTTCCTGAGTATAAAGGAGAAGAAGAATTATGTAGCAGTTGTAATCTAAGACTAGCAAAATATATTTACCCAAATAGTTCGGAAAATTTAAAACTTTGTTTAAGCTGTCTCCATAAAAACATAATAGGAAATAAAAATAAAGATTTTTATAAATTTAAAAAAGATTATAACCAATACGCAGAGAATAATGGGATTGTTATAAATAGTGTAGAGAAAATAAATACATTAGAGGATATAAAAAGTGATTCTACAAATAGTATTGGAGTTATTTATGGTGATGGAAATAATATGGGAGCTGTAATAAAAAATGTAAGTAATATTCTAGAAATGAAGTATTTTAGTAATAAAACAGAGGATTCTATATTTGATGCAGTTTATGGAGCTATTTCAAAAAATCTCGGTTCAGACAAGTTTGAAGTAATAGCACTTGGAGGAGATGATATATTTATAATAGTTCCAGGAGAAAATGCTATAGGAATAGCTAAATCAATAGGAAAAAGATTTGATTCAGTATTTAAAAATTATTCAGAAGATAGTGATGAAAATTTAACAATGTCATTAGGCGTAGTTATTGCAAAATATAATAAGCCTATACAATATTTATTTGATATGTCAATGCAACTTCTAAAAAGTGCAAAGAAAAAAGCTAAAAAAGAAAAGAAAGGAACAATAGATTTAATTATTTTAGAGACTGATGCAGGTTTTGCATCAAATGTAAAATATCTAAGAAGTAAGTTGATAACTAATGAAAAAGTATGTACTTTAAAGCCTTATACCTATGACGATTTAGAATCTCTTATAAGAATAATTACAATATTAAAAGTTAATAAAGGGGAAAAAGCTAATGATTTTAGAGGTAAAGCATACAAATTTTTTGAAGCTACAATGCAGATGAATGTAGAAGAAGGAAATTTATATTATGCATATCAAAGGGCAAGAATGGATAGTAAGAATAATAAGAATAATAAGAAGGATTGTAATAAAGATAAAGAAAGAGAAATTCTCGACTCTATATATAAAGAGTTTAATGAAAAAAATTATACTTGTAATTCTAGCCAATTATATATAAAAGATAAAGAAAAAAGAAATTTATCAATATGGGGAGATATAGTAGAACTATGGGATTATGTACAAGAAGGTGATATAGATGTCAAGGAATAAAATTCATATAGAGATGAAATTAGATTTTTATAATGAATATTTTACAGGAGGAGGCAAAGGAACTTCAGCAATAGATTGCTATACATTAAAAAATATAGATGGAATGCCATACATACCAGCATCTGCACTTAAAGGAAAGCTTAGATATATAGCTACAGAGATATATGATAGTTTATTTAAAAAAGAATGCAAAAATTATTATAAAGAAAATGAAAAATGTGGCTGTTTAATGTGCAGTTTATTTGGTGAAAAAGAAAATAGTAGAGGAAGTCTTAACTTTGAAAATTTATATTTAAATGATAATAAAAATAACAATATATTTAATGAAAGAACAGGAATTCAAGTTAATAGGTATTTAAAGGTGGTTAATGATAAGGCATTATTTAAATATGAGACTTCAAGTATAGGAGATAACTATTTTTTTGGAGAAATTAATGGATATTTAGAAGAAAATGATTACAAAAAACAGCTTCTTATATTGTTTTTAGCATTTAATTATATGGATACTTTAGGAGGTTTTCAAAGCAGAGGTATAGGATGGATTGGAAACAAGAAAGAAATTATCATGTATGTAAATGGAAAAGAAGTAACTAAAAAAATGTTAGATGAATGGAGGGATGAAATTGAAATATAGAATAAGAATAACTCCAAAAAATCCTTTTGTTATAGGAGGAAAAAAACTAAACAATGATTATATTAAATCATTAGATCATATACCAGGTGGTGTATTAAGAGCAGCTTTAAGCAGAGAGATAGTAATGGCTTGTCCTTATTACAATCAAAATTCTAGTAAAAAATATTGGGTAGAATATAAAAATGAAAAAGAATGTACAAGTTGTAGGTATAAAAATTTATGTAAAAATTTTAGTGAGATAAAAATAGGAGAATTATATCCTCAAAATTCAAAAAATTATCCTTTAACAGCAATGAGATGTAAGGAAAATTCAGAACATAAAGCATTTGATACATTGTCAGAAAAATTAATAAGAAAGATATATAAAGATGATAAAAACTTAAATCAAATAGATTCAGGATGTCCAGAATGTAAAAAAAGAGTAGAGAGGTGTAGTGGACTATTTCTTGAAGAAAATGGCATACAAAAAGATGTTGAAGTTGTTAACTTCTTGGTAACAAAAAACGCAATCAATCCTTATATGAGAACAGCTAAAGATGGAATTTTATATACATTAGATGCTGGAAGCACAAAGGTAATGGTTGGAGATGAAGAAAAAGACTTATATTTTGAAGGCATAATTGAAGGTGATGGTATAAAATCAGAACTTGAGGATATAGATTCTCTTTATATAGGAGCATATAATACAGCAGGATTTGGAAAATTTGTTATAGATGTTGTAGATAAATATGAAGAAGATGATATTAAAAGCTTAGAAAATAGAATTCAAAAGTTTAATATAAAAATTAATTCAGAGAAAAAAATATATGTACCTATTACTTTAGAAAGTGATGTATATATTAATTTATCTATAAAAGATAATGAGAAATTATGTAAAATATCAAAAGATGACTATATGACAATATATAAAAGTAGTTTGAAAGAAATAAGTGAACTTGGAAAGATATTTTATATTAATTTTTTAAGTGATACAAGAAGAGGTTTTGATACTTCAAAAGAAAATGTAAAATTTAGAAAAGCGAAAAAAGTTATAAAAAGTGGAGGAGTTATTGTTTTAGAAATAGATAAAGATAAAATAGACTACAGTAAATTCTATAATAGTGCAAAAGTGCTTGAAAAATTTTACAAATAAAAAAAGAAACATTTATGCTAAATTTCTGATATAATTAAATTCTCACAAAAAAAATATCA
>CACZYK010000095.1 GCA_902785295.1 uncultured Clostridium sp. | reverse complement strand
ATATTGTGCTCCATTTGTATCTTGGTATTCATCTACCATAATGTATTGAAATTTATTTTGATAAAATTCTAAAACATCAGGATTTTTCTTAAATAATTCAACAGTCTTAGATATTAAGTCATCAAAATCCATTGCATTATTTTCTTTAAGGGTTTTCTGATACATTATATAAACATCTGCAATTTTATTTTCTCTATAATTACTTTCAAATTCTCTTTTATAGCTTTCAGGACCTTGAAGTCTATCTTTAGCTCTTCCTATTTTCCCTAAAATTTCTTTTGCCTCAATATCCTTTGAATCTATATTAAGTTTTTTCATACAATCTGTTATTAAAGTTTTTTGGTCTGAAGTATCATAAATAGTGAAATTCTTTTTGTATCCAATTTTATCTGCTTCTCTTCTTAAAATTCTTACACAGGTTGAATGGAATGTAGATATCCACATAGTATCTGCTCTTGCTCCAACAAGAGCTTTAACTCTATCCTTCATTTCCTTAGCTGCCTTATTGGTAAAGGTAATTGCTAAAATTTTATATGGAGGAATACCTAAATCCTCTATCATGTGTGCCATTCTGTAAGTAAGAACTCTAGTCTTTCCAGAGCCTGCACCTGCTAATATAAGAACCTGACCGTTTATTGTACTTGCACCTTCACATTGCTCTTTATTAAGTAATGATTGTAAATCCAAATTTTATTCCTCCTCTCTAAATACCAACCTATTATAGCATTTTTATCATCTAATTCATATTTGTAATTATTACCCAATTTTCAAATTTAATATACTAAAATAGTCCAAATATTATAGGTATAAATATTGCTGGAAGCATATTTGCTATTTTTATTTTAGTAACTCCTAACATATTTAATCCCAAGCCTAAAATAAGAAGCCCTCCAACAGCTGACATATTAGTAATAACTGTAGTACTTAATACATTAGATAACATTCCTGCACAAATGGCTATTCCACCTTGATAAATTAACACAGTTCCAATGGAAAATATTACTCCTATTCCTAAGGTAGAAGTAAAAATTATTGATGATATTCCATCTAAAATAGATTTAGTAAAAAGAGTTGTATTATCTCCCTTTAAGCCACTTTCTAATGAACCAACTATAGCCATAGCTCCAACACAAAATAAAAGACTTGAGGTTATAAAGCCTTGAGCTATACTTCCATATTTGCCTTTCTTATTAAATTCACTTTCAAGAAATGCTCCTAATTTTTCTAACCACTTATCAATATCAATAATTTCACCTATCAATGCTCCTATTGCTATAGAAATAATCATTTGCAAAGTATCATTTCCTTCTAATGCTCCTGATATCCCTATATACATGGTACATAAGGCAAGACCCTTCATTATGGTATCTCCCTCTTTGGAATTTTTCCTTTAACAATAAGTCCAAGAAAACATCCCACAGCAATAGTAATGCAATTTACAATAGTTCCTAACATTTAATTTTCTCCTTTGAATATAATTCTTATATTATTTTACCATGTATATTAAATAATTACTAACTTTTGCCTAAGCAAAACCTTAAATAACTTATAATTGAAAATTAAATAAATGCAATATATAATATACTTTATAAAACGAATTCATGGGGGAATTATCATTGAAAACAGAGCATATATATCTTGTATTTTCCAAAACTGGGACATGGCTTTCTCGTTTAATAGGATTTGTTATAAAAACTCCTTACACTCATGTTGCTTTAAGCTTTGATGATAAATTTGATACTTTATATACCTTTGGTAGAGTCAATCCTGACAATCCTTTTTCTGGTGGGTTTACTATTGAAAGTCTTAATGCTGGAGTATATAAAAAATCTTCATCAACATATTTTGGAATTTATAAAATGCAAATAACATCAAAACAATTAAATAAGTTAAAAGAAGAACTAGATAAATTTATTCATTCAAATATAAATTATAAATATAATTTTCTTGGACTAATTACTCTTCTTTTTGGAAAACCTTTAGAGAGAAAAACACATTATTTTTGTTCTCAATTTTTAACTATACTTTTAGATAAAGGTGATATTTGGCATAGCCCTAAACATTCTGGGCTTACTCGTCCAACAGATTTACTGCTTATAGAAGATAAAGAATTAGTATTTAAAGGTCCTGTTCAAAATGTAAATATCGCCAAAAAAGATATTACAGCATAAACATGGTTATTTTTTATATTCTTTCAAGTTATCTTTAATCTATAAATAATTTTTTTATTGATATATTTATTAACTCTTTATTTTTTTTATATATTAGATTAAAATTAAAGTTAATATACTTATAAATATATGGATTGCACTTAATAAGTTAAGTGTTTACTATATTTATCTTTAAAAAACCTAATTTTTACTTTTAAGGAGGGACTATAATATGTCAACAGAAAACAATTCTTCTAATTTTATTAGAAATATAATTATAGATGACTTAGAAAGTGGAAAAACTTCTAAGGTAATAACTCGTTTTCCACCAGAACCAAATGGTTATCTACATATTGGTCATGCAAAATCTATATGTTTAAATTTTTCACTTGCTGATGAATTTAATGGAGAAACTAATTTAAGATTTGATGACACAAACCCTATTAAAGAGGATACTGAATATGTTGAATCTATAAAGGAAGATGTTAAATGGCTTGGTTTTGATTGGGATAACCTTTTCTTTGCATCTAATTATTTTGATACTATGTATGAAAAAGCTGTTTTACTTATAAAAAAAGGAAAGGCTTATGTATGTGATTTAACACCTGAAGAAATAAAGGAATATAGAGGCTCATTGACAGAACCAGGTAAGGATAGTCCTTACAGAAATAGAAGCGTTGAAGAAAATTTAAATCTTTTTGAAAGAATGAAAAATGGTGAATTTAAAGATGGTGAAAAGGTTCTTAGAGCAAAAATAGATATGGCTTCTCCTAATATAAATATGAGAGACCCTATAATATACAGAATTGCTCATTCAACTCACCATAATACTGGGGACAAATGGTGTATTTATCCAATGTATGACTTTGCTCATCCATTAGAAGATGCTATTGAAGGAGTAACTCACTCAATATGTACTTTAGAATTTGAAGACCACAGACCACTTTATGATTGGATTGTAAAAGAATGTGAAATGGAAAATGTTCCAAGACAATATGAATTTGCAAGATTAAACATGACTAATACAGTTATGAGTAAGAGAAAGCTTAAGCTTCTTGTTGATAACAAAATAGTTGATGGATGGGATGACCCAAGAATGCCTACTATTGCTGGACTTAGAAGAAAGGGATATACTCCAAAATCTATAAGAAACTTCTGTAGTGAAATAGGAGTTGCAAAATCTGCTTCAACTGTTGATGAACAAATGCTTGAATATTTCATAAGAGAAGACTTAAATGTGTCTGCTGAAAGAGCTATGGCTGTTATAAATCCATTAAAGCTTGTTATAACTAACTATCCAGAAGGACAAAGTGAATTACTTCCTATTGAAAAAAATCCTAATGATAAAGAAGCAGGAACTAAAAATGTTACTTTCTCTAGAGAATTATATATTGAAAGAGAAGATTTTATGGAAAATCCACCAAAGAAATATTTTAGACTTTTCCCAGGAAATGAAGTAAGACTTAGAGGAGCATATTTTGTAAAATGTACTGATGTTATAAAAGATGAAAACGGAAATGTAACAGAAATTCATTGTACATATGACCCAGAAACTAAGAGTGGAAGTGGATTTACTGGAAGAAAGGTTAAAGGAACAATTCATTGGGTAGATGCAAATAACGCAGTCCCTGCAGAATTTAGACTTTATGAACCATTAATTCTTGATGATGTGGAAGAAAATAAAGGAAAGGACTTCTTAGACCAAATTAATCTGTTTGTAATGGATATGTAGAAGCAGATTTAAAGGATGCTAAAGTAAATACAAAATATCAATTAGTTAGAAATGGATACTTTAATGTTGACCCTAAAGCTTCAACTAATGAACATATTGTACTTAATAGAATAGTTTCATTAAAAAGTTCATTTAAGCTATAATTTCCTATATAAAAAAAGTTGTCACACCAAAAATCTTGTGTGACAACTTTTTTATGTTAAATAAATTTCTTAAATCTTTCTCTAACTTTATCTTCACCCATTATTTGCATTGTTAAAGCTGCTCTTACAGCTCCAGCAACATCTGAAACCATTCCTTTATATTCTTCTGGGTTTTTCTTATACTTCTTTCTATCTGTTGCATAACCAAGTTCTACTGCTAATGCTTTTAGTTCATTAAACCAAGTTTCTTGGTCTGTGTTAAAGTTATAAGCTTTTTCATAAGCTTCTATAACTCTCTTTGCTTCTTCTAATTCTAATGTTTTTGGTAATTCTATATTCTCATCCTTATCAAATAATTCATCAAAGAAATAGAATATCTTTTCTTTTACATCACTCCACTTAGCAAAGTCTTTTCTTGGCTTAGGACCTTCTTTATCTATGTTAAATACTTCTTTCATCATAGCTTCGTTTTTAGTAACTAACTCATACATTTCTGTGTCAAATTCCTTAGCCCAATCAACATAATAATTATAAACATCTACTGCTTTAATTTTTGATATAACATTTTTACTTACATCATTAAGTTTTAAAATATCAAATAAAGCTCCACTTTTGCTCATCTTATCTAAAGAAACAGGGAATTCATGATAATCTGCATCTGGATTTTCTTCTCTCCATTCTTCATAAGAAGAGTTTATAATATTTAATAAATATTCAATAACAGATACCATTGGATATCCTTCTTCTTTATAGTAGCTTACAGCACTTTCTGGGTCTTTTCTCTTACTAAGCTTTCTCTTTTTATTAGTACCTTCTTCTATTTTCATTACATTTGGAATATGAGCATAATTTGGAGTTTCAAAACCTAAAATGCTAAATAATTGTAAATGTATTGGTAAAGATGAAAGCCATTCTTCTCCTCTTATAACATCAGTTGTGTGCATTAAAGCATCATCAATAACATGTGCAAAATGATATGTAGGAAGTCCGTCAGATTTTATTATTACTATATCTTGGTCATTTTCTGGGAATGAAATATCTCCCTTTATTAAATCATGAAATTCCACTCTGTTTTCTGGATTTCCTGGTGATTTTAATCTTACTATATAGCTCTCTCCATTTTCTATCCTCTTTATTGCATCTTCTGGAGAAATATTTCTACATACTGCATACTCTCCATGATATCCTGGAGTAACTTTTTCTGCCATTTGCTTATCTCTAACAGCATTTAATTCCTCAGGTGTACAAAAACAAGGATATGCTAATCCTTTCTTAACTAAATCCTTAGCAAAAGTTTTATATATCTCTCTTCTTAAACTTTGTTTGTATGGACCATATGCTCCAACTTCACTTTCTTCACCAGTCATTCCTTCTGTAAAATTCATTCCAAAGTTATTCATTGTTGCTATTGTATCTTTAATAGCACCTTTAACTTCTCTTTTTTGGTCTGTATCTTCTATTCTTAAATAAAATACTCCTTCACTTTGACTTGCTAATCTTTCATTTATTAAAGCAGCAAAAACTCCACCTATATGTTGAAATCCTGTTGGACTTGGTGCATATCTAGTAACTCTTGCCCCTTCTTTTAAGTTTCTCTTAGGATATTTTTCTAAATAATATTCCTTTTCTTTATCCACATCAGGAAACATAATATCAGCTAATTTTTCAAAACTCATTTTTTCACCATTCCTTATTTATTATAATTACATAAAAAAATCCCTTATTCTTAAAAGAACAAAAGAAAGTATTAAATCTAAACAAAATATCTTAAACTATTATAATTATATCTATTCTAAAAACTATTATCAACTTTTTTCCTAAAAAAAGCAAAGTAAACACAGTCCTTGGGGCGAGACTGTGTTTTAGCAATAAGCAATAAATAAAAAGGGGGCTATTTATCCTTTTATTTATCCTTGCAACTTGTATTATAGGTGATAAATTTTAAAATTGCAATAATTTTAGCCTAAAAACATTTTATCGTTATAAAAATCTCGAATACTAATAACTTTTTAGTAATTCAAGTTCCTTTTCTGTAAGTTCTCTGTATTCCCCTTCTTCTAAATCCTCATCTAAAGAAATTCCTCCAAATTTTATCCTTTTTAAATATAAAACTTCCTTACCTAAAGCTTGAAACATTCTTTTTACTTGATGAAATTTTCCTTCTTGAATGGTTACTAAAACTTCAGAACCTTCTTCTGATGAGTTTATTATTTCAAGCTTTCCCTCCTTACACACATATCCATCATCTAGCTTTATTCCTTCTTTAAATGCTTTAATATCATTTTCTTTAACTTCCTTATCAATTTTAGCATAATAAACCTTATCCACATGCCATTTAGGTGATATTAACCTATGATTTAACTCTCCATCATTTGTTAAGAATAATAACCCTACAGTATCCTTATCAAGTCTTCCTACAGGAAATGGCTCAAATGCTTGGTGGTCAATTTCTAATAAATCAATAACAGTTTCATCTCTATTATCAAAGGTAGCTGATACAACTCCTGCTGGTTTGTTCATCATTAAATAAATATATTTTCTATAAAATATTTCTTCTCCATTGACCTTTATAATTGATTTTTCTGGGTCTACTGAATATCCACTATCTTTTATTATTTCACCATCAACTTCTATAAGCCCCTTTCTTGCAAGTTGCTTAATTTCCTTTCTACTTCCATATCCTAAATTTGAAATAACCTTATCTAATCGTTCCAAAAACAACAACTCCTAATTTTTTATTCTGTGCAATACATACTATACAACTTGAAAACTACTTTCATAATAATCCTCATAGCTCACCTTTTTATAAAAGCTTTTAGCAAGAACCATAACCTTATAATTTCCCTTTAAAAATGGTATAAATGTATATCTATTTTTTCTACTATAGCTTTGAACCTTTACCCAATTATCATTTTCCATAATATAAAATTCATAGCATACTTCCTTTCCTCCATTACTTTCTGCAATAAAGGTTACTTCTTTATTTACATTTACAACATCTTTATCTAGGGTAATCCTTGTGTTTATTATAGGTGCTCTTTCAAGAACATAAAAGGATATTTTTTTCTTGCTATCATATTCTCCTTCACATTTTTTATTTTTTGCATACATTTCTATTGTATATTTTCCAGAGCACTTTGGGTTAATTTGAAGCTTTTTGCTATCTATAAATCCAGTATCTTCTATATCATATCCATTTATCTTAGTTACATACCTTATAAGTATATTTTTAGTATTTTGCACAATAACTTCTATATCTATTATATCATCAACTAAATAATTATTCTTATTTGGCAATAAAACATAATCTATTTCTCCTGGAATATACTCTTTAGCTTTTAGATATACAAAAGTATGACTATCATACTCTTTAGTAGTATACTTATCTTTAACCTTAATTTCAACCTGATATTCCCCTTTTTCATCTGGTGTGAAATTAAGCCAATTTGAATAACTAAAAGGAATTTCTTCCTTTTCTTCTCCATTACAATAAACTGTAAAAGAATATTTAAGCTTGATTCCCCCTTCAGCTAATACCTTTATATTTACAGGTTGACCAACTAATACTTTATTTTCATTGCTAACTACAATATCTACTAACTTTACAGGTTTATCTGCCTTTTTATCAATGGTAAATTTTATAGTCCTTCTCTCTTCACATTCCCCTTTAAATGATTTATCCTTACACATTAATGTTAATATATAATCTCCTTCAATGCTTGGAATCCAATCATAGCTACTTTCACTTATATAGCCTGAATCATATGCTATAGGACCTTCAATTATATATCTATATAATAGCTCTATTCCACCTTCAGCTTCTGCTTTTAATTTTATTAAGGTACCATTTATTTGTGGAGAATTCATATCTGTAATAAATTTATTAATCTTAACTTTTGTATAAGGATTTACTTTATATACCATAAGAGCTCTATCATCATATTCCTTAACAGATAATATATCTCTTACCATACAAAGAAGTTTATACTCTCCTGCCTCAATTTCTTTAAAGGACACAACATTTTTAGAAGAATAGTCTTGTATACATATAGCTTTGCCTTCTTTATTTATCTTTAAAAATTTATATAAAAGGCTTCTTTTTTCACCAATAGTAGCTTCAACCTTAAATATTAATTCCTCATTAACTAATAAATTCTTAGTAAGACATTTAAAATTAGATATTTCTATTTGCTTTGGTACTCTAGCTTTAAATGTAACAGTAGAAAATTCATCAAACACTTCAGTTGAATCAACTCTTTTACACTCAATAAGTATTTCCTGCTTTCCTTCATTATTTACAGTATATAAAAGTTTATTATCTGTAGAATAATCCTTTATTATTTCCCAATCCTTATCTCTTTTATGCCAAAACCTAAATAAAAGTGGACTTTCGCTTCCAATAACCTCTACTTCTAATTTTTCTCCAACCATAAGATATTCTTTTTCAAGTATTATGTCATCTATTAGTCTTTCTTTCTTTTTTTCTTTTATAATATACTCTTTTTTAACTATACAATGAAATGATTTTCTAGAATCAGCCTGCTTTCCTTGTACCATTATTATATAATTTCCTTCTTCCTTAGGAGTCCATCTATAAATACTTGATTCTGAAAAATCTTGGACTGTATTCCATACACCATCATTACCAATTATAAATTTATATTCAATCTTATCTTTTCCACTATAAATAGCTTTAATTAAAATTTCCTGATTTAAAGTTTGAGGACTATCTTTATCACAAATTATCTGTAGCTCTTCCAACTCTCTCACCCCATTTACCTCTTTTAAGTTATTTTACCATATTATGTAATATTAATCCATATACTTTTTTACTTTTGTTTTTTATAAATTCAAGATTAAAAATAGGATAAGAGACAAAAAAATAATAGGAGACACTATTTAAAGCATCTCCTACACTATTTTTAAAATTATAATCTCTTTTCTAGAGCTTCCTTCATATCTTCATATCCTGGCTTTCCAAGTAAAGCAAACATATTCTTCTTGTATGCTTCAACACCTGGTTGGTTAAATGGATTTATTCCTAGTAAGTATCCACTAATTCCACAAGCCTTTTCAAAGAAGTAAACCATTTGTCCAAAATAATATGGAGTTAATTCTGGTACATTAACAACTATGTTAGGAACTCCTCCATCGTTGTGAGCAAGTAATGTTCCTTGGCATGCCTTCTTATTTACATAATCCATTTCTTTTCCTGCAAGGAAGTTTAATCCATCAAGATTTTCTTCGTTTGCTTCTATTGTAACATTCTTTCTTGGAGCTTCTACATTTATTACTGTTTCAAATAAATCTCTTCTTCCTTCTTGGATATATTGACCCATTGAGTGAAGGTCCATTGAGAAACTTGCAGCTGCTGGGAATAATCCCTTGTTGTCTTTACCTTCTGATTCTCCATACAATTGCTTCCACCATTCATTGAATGATATTAATGATGGTTCGTAGTTAACTAGCATTTCTATAGATTTTCCTTTGTTATATAAAACATTTCTTACTGCTGCATATTTATAAGCATTATTTTCTTGTAATGATGGATTAGAATATTCTTCTCTTGCATCTGCTGCACCTTGCATCATTTCTGCTATGTCAATTCCTGCTGCTGCAATTGGAAGTAATCCAACTGGTGTAAGAACTGAGAATCTTCCTCCAACATCATCTGGAACTACAAAAGTTTCATATCCTTCTGCATCTGCTAATGTCTTTAAAGCTCCCTTTGCTTTATCTGTTGTTGCATATATTCTATTTTTAGCTTCTTCTTTTCCATATTTCTTTTCTAAGTAATCTTTAAATATTCTAAATGCTATAGCAGGTTCAGTAGTTGTTCCTGACTTAGATATAACATTTACTGAAATATCTTTTCCTTCTACTGCTTCTAATAAGTCTGCCATATAAGTTGAGCTTATGTTATTTCCTACAAAGAATATTTTTGGTGCTTTTCTCTTATCTGAATCTAATGAATTGTGGAATGCACTAGTAAGCATTTCTATAGCAGCTCTTGCACCTAAATAAGAACCACCAATTCCTATAACAACTAAAACATCTGAATCGCTCTTTATTTTTTCAGCTGCCTTTTGAATTCTTGCAAATTCATCCTTATCATAATTTACAGGTAGGTCAATCCATCCTAAAAAGTCGTTTCCAGCTCCAGTACCATTATGTAATTTTTCATGAGCTGCCTTTACCATTTCTTCCATATAAGCTATCTCATGTTCATTAACAAAAGAAGCTGTTTTGCTTAAATCTAATGATAATTTCTTCACAATTATTACCTCCGAAAAAATATATTATTTATTAGTTTATTAAAGACTTATTTTTACTCTTTATTTAAAAGTTTATCATTCTAATACAGAAAATACAAGTAAATTTACCAATTCAAAAAATTTTTATATAAATAAAGTATTAATTATTACTTTGCTTTTTCCGTCGACAGGCTCCAAGTCAACGCAAAGTAATAATTAATACTTTCTAACAAAATGAAAAGAAATTCTTAAACTTGTTTCTTTTATTAAACTTTATTATTAACTTAGCAAGTTATTCAAAGTTTTCAAAATATATAATTTCCTATAGAATAAGAAAAGACTATTTTAAGTGAAATCACCTAAAATAGTCTTTAAAATGTCATATTACTTTAAATATGCTCCATCTTCACCAATCTTACCTGGTCCATTAAGAACATAAACTCTCATATTTCCTTTTCCAACAGAATCTGTTGTTAATGTTCCATTACATTGAACAGTTTTTCCTGTAATAACTTCTGTATAAGTTCCACTTGGTATTCCAGAGAATGTTGCAGAACCACTTATTGAAACACATACAAAGCTATCTTCTCCATCACCTGTATAACGTCTCTTAAATGCCATTCCGCCACCTGAAACGCCTTCAGTTGAATATTGACCTTTTCTTAAAGCAGGAACTTGTCTTCTTATTAAGTTAAGTCTTTGAATATGCTTAGCTAATGGATGATTTAATGTTTCTGCCATTGTTCCTGTTGCATTTGAGTATTGTGCAAAATCTGTTACATCAACTGAACCTTCTATATTGTCTCCAAAATAAGCTCTTCCTGTTTCACTTAATGGTGCATTAGGTCCAACATCTATAACTTTTCCTTTTTGGAATTCTATTTCACTACCATAGTATATACAAGGAATTCCTCTAAATGTAAACAATAAGTTTAAGTTTTCTGCCCAAGTATCTTGATCTCCTGCAAATCTTTGATTTTCTGGTGCTCCATCTGGGGCATAGTCATGTGAATCTACATAAGTTACATTCCATGTAGCATCATTATAATATTGGTCTCCACCAAGTGCTGTACTAAATGCATCATAAGCATTTCTAAATGCCCAATGCATTGGGAAGTCAATAACATTCATTCCTGAGAATTGACTTCTATCAGGAGTATGATAGTCATTTCCATTTAAGAAAGCATTGTTAGATGTAGGTTCATTACTTACATTTGAGTGATCTTGATAATGTTGTTTAGTACTTGCTTCATTTGTTATTCTATCACCCCAAGGGTAATCTTGAGTTTCCTTCCAAGTATAGAAAGGTGCTGATAATGCTGGTATATCTCTATTCCAAACACTTCTTACTCTTGTACAAACTTCTCCAAACATTGTAAAGTCTTTTCCACCTGCTGCTTGAAGTTGTGGTAAGAATTCTTTATTCCAAGTAAGTCTTGAAATATGTTTAACAGTATCTATTCTGAAACCATCTACCCCCATATTTATATATTTAGTATAAGCATCTACTAAGTACTTAGCTACCTCTGGATTTTCTGTATTTAAGTCTACACAGTCACCTGCTATTTGACCAGTTTGCTCCAAGTAAGATTCCCATTGTAATGACTTTTCATGGTGATAAATATTATTTGTATCATTAGCATCTTCTTTCATACGAGCTAATCTTGCTTGATATTGAGGATCTGGAAGCATAGAACTATAATTTGCAGGTAATCCTGAATTAGTTACTTCTTTCATACAATCTGTAGAGCCTAAATTGCTTTCATCTTTTTCAAACATTGGAAGTAAATTTGTTTCTCCAAAATTACATGTATGATTTAACACAACGTCTTGTATTACTTTCATTCCTTTAGCATGTGCAGCATTTATGAAATCTTGATATGTTGCTCCTTGTGATTCTAATCTTGGATCTACTTTCATGAAATTAAGAGCATGATATCCATGGTAATCATATCCAGAAGCATTTTCTACAACTGGAGTTATCCATATTGCTGAAAATCCCATTGCTTTAATATAATCAAGCTTGTCTATAAGTCCTTGGAAATCACCTCTCCAAGCTGGGTCTGAATCTGGACAACAGTGAACATTATTTCCAGTATCTCCATCATAGAATCTTGCTGTCATAACAAAATATATGGAATCATCTCTTAAATCTCCACCTAAAGCTTCTCCTCCAGTTCCATCACCACCTTGATCGTCTGGATTTTTATTGTACCACTTATTGTTCTTATACCACCAAGTTCCGGTTTTTCTTGTTAAATCTGCTGTTTGTACTCCGTTTACACTAAATAACATATTTATTTTAGTTACATCAGAAAATGTTGCCTTATACCAATTTCCGCCTTCTTGAGAAGCATCAAGTTTCATTGGTTTACCTGGAAAATCAACTTCTAAGTTTTTAGGATTTGAATTCCAGTAGTATATATTAGGTGTTCCTGAGTCACATTTGAAATAAATAGTTACACCTTGTTCAGCTGAATAATAATTTTTTCATTCTCATCTTGTTCCCCCATTCAATGAATACCATTACATTCATTGGTTTATTTTTCACGTATAATTATATTATAATTATTTTATCAATTTTATCAATATTTTTCTTATAAATAATTTGTTTTATTATAATTATTAAAAAAATTTATTATAAAATCTAACTGTATTTTACCACTAAATACTATTTAATATATAATTTTCATAGAAAAAGACTATCCTCATTGAAATTATATTTTTTATATAACATTAAAATTATATCTCATTTGTGATAGCCTCTTATTTAATAATAATTTATATAAGCTTTGCATAATCTAAAATAATATCTTCTATTTTTACTCTATCTTCTCTTAATTGTAGAAGCTTCTCTGCTGGATTTTTTCCTTCTTCTAGCCTTTCATATAATGGCTTTAAATACTTTTCTTCTCCAAATCCTCTTTCCTTTAATCCTTCCTCTGAAAGGTCTAAAATTTCTTTAGTTAGCTTTTTAAAATCTTTTTTATTTATAAACTCAGGTAGATAACGTTTTACAAACATCTTTCTTAGTTCATCTGTTGAATACCCTCTATGATAAATTACATTATCATTATCTAAAATATATTTTAATTCTTTAACTTTACTATTTAATCCTAAATGAAAAGCAGCTACTGTCATTCTATCTCGTATTGGCTGACAACATACACTTCTAAATTCTATGGTTCCTCTAAAAGTAAGGTCTTCAAACTTAAATGTTCTAAGATACTTAATATCTTCTAATTCAGGTTTAAACTTTATTTTTTTATAATGTCCATCTTCATAGTATTCCCCTTCAATTAATTCTTTTTCAAAATACTCTACTATTTTTATAGGCATAAAGTTTATATATTTTCCATCTCTTTCTACACAATAAATACTAGTAGTTTCAATATAAGAAAGTACATCTTCTACACTTTCAAGCTCACAATTAAACATTCCAATATTATGAGGATTTAAACCATGCATACTCTTTTCCCAAAACATATCTCTACTACAAAGTAATTCTTCATCTTCCCCTAATAATATTGAATTTGAAAATAAATATGCTTTTATTGGTTCTAGTTTTGAAAATGCTAATATTGTTGGAACTAAATCTTCATAACTTACATCTAACTGCACTTGAGATGCACTAGAGAAAGTTCCATAGTCAGGATGATTATGAAAAACTATTTCTTTACTTTTATATTTTTTGCACAAATTTAAATAATGAAAAAGCATACGATATCTTTCACTTGGTATTGGAACATTATTATTATAATTTCTATATGGGTTAACTCCCATACCAGTTAATGTATAATTATTTTTTTGAAGCTCATTTTGAATAAAAGTATAATACTCAATAAATCTTTCATCTAACAAATTAAGATTTTTCTCTACCCCAAATGATAATTCTAAGTTATTATAAGAACAATCATAAGATAAAATATCCCCATTTTTATCATTTTGAGCTGAATAAACATCTCCATTTTCATCTATTCCAATAGCCTTAAATTCAAAATGATTCATAAATTTTTTAGTCATTTCATGAACAATATAAAAATCTACTGCTTCCTTATTCATATTTACAATTGGTATTTCTATTTCAATTCCTATATAATTCTCTCTAATATTTTTTGTTGGCTCAATATATTTATTATATAATGCTTTTCTTATCAATTCCCTATCCATAACCATTACCCCTATAAATCTGCAAAAATTCTATATAACAATTGTGTGTTTTCCTTATTGTCTATAAACTCTTGTCCATGATTTGTACCTTTAAGAACTAAATTTCCATATTGATAAGCTAAGAGAGTTGTAAATGGTACTGGATTCCAAACTCCTTCTTTTAATTTAGTGGTAGAAAACATAATCTGGTCCTTATTGGCTTTATAATATAATGAGTTAGCATAATTGGTGTGAACATACATAAGTTCACCATCATAAATTATCAAATTCAATTTATTTCCTTTTGCCATATCACATACAATAGAATCTATAACATTAAATCGTTCTTCCTTAGAGAGCCTAACATTTTTTTCTGATTCTGCTTTGTTAATTTGATTTATTATATGAATTAATATACGTTCACTATCTGTATCTCCTGATTGCTCTTTAACATAAGCATTTAAAGGCTTATACTCAAAGATAGTTCCATTATGTATTAAGGTCCATCTACGACCTGTATTATCTTCATCAGAATATGGATGACAGTTTTTAAACTCCACATTTCCAATAGTTGCATAACGAATATGTGCAAATGCATTCTTTACTTCTATAGATTTTTTTAATCTTTCTTTAAGATAATGACTTTTTGATGCCTGCATTGGTTCTTTTTCAATTCCAACTTCTTGTCCATCCATTATAGCTAATCCCCACCCATGAGGATGATTTACACTATGGCTATAAAATTCTTTCAAAAAATCATTAATTTTAACCTTATTTTTTGAATTAACTGCAAATAATTCACACATAAAACTCCTCCTAATTTTAATCCTCTTCAAATAAAGGAGTAGAATAATAACGGTCTCCTGTATCAGGCAATAATACTACAATATTTTTTCCTTTATTTTCTTTTCTCTCAGCTACCTTAATTGCTGCATATAACGCTGCCCCTGAAGAAATACCAACTAAAATTCCTTCTTTTTTAGTGATGAGTTTTCCAAACTTAAAAGCATCCTCATTTTCTACCTTAATAACCTCATCATAGATAGAAGTATTTAATATTGGAGGTATAAAACCTGCTCCAATTCCTTGAATTTTATGAGGTCCACCTTTTCCCTCTGACAAAACTGGAGAACCTTCTGGTTCAACTGCAACTACCTTGATATTTGGATTTTTAGATTTTAAATACTCACCCACTCCAGTAATTGTACCACCTGTGCCTACTCCAGCTACAAAAATATCTACCTTTCCATCTGTATCTCTCCAAATCTCTGGTCCAGTGGTTTTTCTATGTATATCTGGGTTTGATAAGTTTGAAAATTGGTCAGGAATATAACTATTTTCTATTTCTTTTGCTAACTCCTCTGCTTTATCAATAGCCCCCTTCATTCCTGTTGCACCTTCTGTTAATACAATTTCTGCTCCATATGCATTTAGAATATTTCTTCTTTCTATACTCATAGTTTCTGGCATTGTCAAAATAACACGATAGCCCTTTACTGCCCCTATAGCAGCTAATCCTATACCAGTATTACCTGAAGTTGGTTCTATAATAACAGAGCCAGGTTTTAATATTCCTTTTTCTTCTGCATCTTCAATCATAGCCTTTGCAACACGGTCTTTTACACTTCCTGACAAATTAAAATATTCTAATTTTGCAAGTAATGAAGCATCAAATCCAAAAGTATTTTTTATATTTACTAACTCCACTAATGGAGTATTACCAATTAATCCTGATGTACCCCTATAAATATTTGACATAACTTTCAGCTCCCTTATCTCATATTATTTATATATGAATTATATGTTTAAAAATATCACTTTCTCCTTCTTTTGTCAATATCAAAAAGTT
>CACZYK010000094.1 GCA_902785295.1 uncultured Clostridium sp. | reverse complement strand
TTGGCAACTACCTTCTTGAGTTTTTAGTAGGATTATCATATTTAAATTTTAATAATTCAAGGATTCTTAATAGGTTTGTTAAATTCTTTGGAAAAGCTAATCCAAAAGGTACTTTAGATTCAGTTTACAATATAATGCTAAGGAAAGTTTATATTGAAAAAGGGGTAAAGCGTGAAAATTTATATAGTGATGAAGTATATAATTTGGATAAATCATTAGGTATTGAAGAAAAAGAGTATATTTTATGGTGTGCTGAGAGATTTGGAGAAAAAGATAAGGGAAGAGAGCTTCTTGAGAAAAAGTTTAAGGAAAATAGTAAAGCCTTTGAAAAAGCTTCAAAGATGTGTGAACCTTCTATGAGTAATTATTTAATGTCATTTTTCCTTAATGCAGAAGATAAGGAAAAATATTTTGAAAGTATAAAGGATAATTGTATAAATTCTTTGTTAAAGTCTAATGAATTATGCAGAAGAAATCTTACAAATGATGAGGCACTTATAGTAAGAGAATTTTTAAGTGGTAAAAAATCCTTTGAAGAATGTAAGCATGTATTCTATTCATTTACACCAGTTTCAAGATATTACTATCCTAATATACAAGAACTTAAGAAAAATTTAAATTTACTAAGAAAGTGTAATATGAAGGACTTATATGATAGGATTTTATTACTTCTTGGTGCTATTGGAGAGGAAACCTATATATGGAATATATCAATTTCAAATAACTCTTATAATGGTTGTTCAGAATCAACTATTGAGCTTATGAATTATATATTTGATTTATTTAATGAAAATAATTTAAATCTTGGAAAACAGATGACTATTATTGATTATATGTTTTCAACCTATGGCTATGAAGAGGTAAAGAAAATTGCTGTTCAAAGTATAATAAATAAGATGATAGCTAATAATAAAGAAGAGTTTGTAAAATTTATAAAGATAGTATCTGCAGAGGGAAGAGCAAGATTTTTAGAATCTATTTTTAAGGTTAAAAATGAAGAAAATGCTAAAATATTAATATCCTATTTTGAAGATTCTTCAAAGATTGTAAAAGAGAAATTAATATCATTATTTGAAGATGAAATAGAATTTTATCCACTAGTAAAAGAAAAACTTTCTTCTAAAAAGCAAGGAGAAAGAGAAGTAGCTATAAGAATTTTAGATAGCTTCAAAAATTCTAAGGAATGTAGTGAAGAAACTAAAAATTCTATAATAGAAGAATTAACTAATGCTTTAGAAAAAGAAAAAAGTCAAAAAATAAGAACAGTATTAATGAAAACATTGAACCTTGAAGAGCAAAATAATGAAACACTATCTGATGAATCTTTTATAAAAAATATATTAAAAGGAAATAGAAAAAGCTCCTTATCATGGATTGGATTAGAAAATTTATGTAAGGTAAAAATGAAAGATAGTGAGGAATATTGTAGTGATGATTACTTAAATGCCTTGTTATTATGCTATTCTTCAACAGGAACTATAGCAATAAGTCAAGATGGAAATAAAATAGCAGAAAAATTAAATGAAAAAGACTTAGCATTATTTGCAAATGAGGTTTTTGACAGATGGTTTGAGCTAGGAGCAGAGGCTAAAAAGAGATGGGTTCTTGCTTTTTCATCTATTTATGGAGGAAATGCCATTGTGCCAAAGCTAAATACAAACATAAGTGAATGGGCAAAAAATTCAAGAGGGGCAATAGCAAGTGAAGCAGTAAGAGCATTAGCTTTAAATGGAAGCTCAACAGCCTTATTAATAGTAGATGGAATTTCAAGAAAATTTAAGTTTAAACAAGTAAAAACAGCAGCAGGGGAAGCATTAGATTTTGCAGCAAAGCAAATGGGACTAGATAGAGAAGAACTTTCAGATAAAATAGTTCCATCACTTGGATTTGATAAAAATGGTGAAAGAATATTTGATTATGGAACAAGAAAGTTTAAGGTTGTTCTTACTCCTAGTTTAGAAATTGAAGTATATGATGAAAATGATAAAAAACTAAAAAATCTTCCATCACCAGGTAAAAAAGATGATGAAGCAATAGCAAAAGAAAGTCATGCAGAATTTAAAACATTTAAAAAGCAACTTAAAACAACAATTTCAGTACAAGCTACTCGTTTAGACTTAGCCCTATCTTTAGAAAGAAAGTGGACAAAGGAAGCTTGGATAGAACTTTTTGTTAATAATCCATTAATGCATCAATTTGCAATAGGACTTATATGGGGGACATATGAAGATGGAAAGCTTCAAGAAACATTTAGATATATGGAAGATGGTACTTTTAACACTAAAGATGAAGATGAATTTGAAATGCCAGAAAGTTGCAAAATAGCTTTGGTTCATCCAATAGAATTAAGTAAAGAAGACTTAGAAGAATGGAAAGAGCAACTAGAAAATTATGAAATTATTCAACCAATTGAACAGTTAAATAGAAAAGTATTTACTTTAACAGAAGAAGAAAAGAACATGAATGTTTGCGAAAGATTTGGAGGAAAAATAATAAATGGTCTTTCACTTTCAGGAAAAATTATGGCACAAGGCTGGTATAGAGGGTCAATAAGAGATGGGGGTGGATATTTTCAATTCTATAAAGAGGATAACTCATTAAATATAGGAGCAGAATTAAGCTTTGAAGGACTATCAGTAGGATATGACAATGAAGACACTACAATACACCTTTTAAAATTCTACAATGCAGGCACAGTAGAACGTGGAAGCTATGTTTATGATGAAACCATTATCAAAGGTACCAAAAAAATTCTTTAGTGAAACACTATATCAGGTAGACAAAGCACTATCTTCAAGCACTGGAGTCAAAGAAGATTGGAGAAAGGATTTATAAGCTAATTAAGAAACAATAATTGATGAAAAAATAAGTTAGACAAAAAAGCAAATAGGAAGTAATTTTTGCATTAAGTGCAAGCTTACTTCCTATTTGCTTTTTGTATTATTAAAAAATTATATATTGTTTTGTGATGACATTGATGTTAAATAAAATTTCTTATGCTATTTATAAAGAAATTATATATATTGCTTTTATTGTAACTTGGAGATGACAAAGCAATATAATTTATTTGAAAATGAAAATTACAAAGTAAAAAGAAGGCAAGATATAATAAAAATATAAATACATTTTAAAAACAGGAGGAATTAATAATGTGCAATTTAAAATCAAAAGTTATTTTAAATTTAGAAATAAATGACTTAGAATTAGTATCCGAGCTAAACAGAATATCATTAGAACTTAATATATCACAGGATAAATTGATAGAATCTGCAATTAAAAAGCTTATAAATGATATTGAATATGTGAGACAGTTAAAGAATTACTTATAATCTAGGTGATTGAATATTGTTTTTAAGACATCAATAGCCATTTGTTTTTCATTTGGTGATTTATTAAAAATAAGTTGCTTAAATTGCTCAACTATATTATCTTCATCAGTTTTATAAGTATCATTTAATAAAAAATCCACAGATACTTTTAAGCATTTGCAGATTCTTAAAAGAGTTTCAAGAGTAACCTTTCTTTCCCCTCTTTCAATTTGTCCCATATAAGAAAGGGATATATCAGAAAACTCTGCAAGCTGTTCTTGAGTGAGATGAGCTTTTAATCTTTCTTCACGTATTCTTTTTCCTAAATAAATATAATCCATAAAAAAATCAACTCCTATATATAAATTTAAAGGAATACGTATAACAAATTAATAGACTATTAGCACATAAAAACATAGACTATTAGCATGTGTAAATATAATATAAGTATATTAAAAAGATTATATTTATAGTATTAAAGAAAAAAATAATATTAAAATAAAATTATTTTAAAAAATAATAAAAATTATAGTAAAAATATTCTAGAAAATATAAACTGAAAGTTAAAAATAAAAAATATATTGAAAAGATACTTAATAAAATTATGTATTTTAAAGAAAATAAAAGAAAAATGTTGAAAAATAAGGTAACTACATATATAATACTACATATAGATGTAAAATATATTTAAGATTTAGATATTAATAAAAGGGATGATAAATATGATGCAAGTTAATATAAAAACGTCTTCAAAGAAAAGATGTGCTTTTTGCAAACACTGGTATGATGTAACAAACTCAGCAATAAATCCAAAGGCTCCACAAATAGGAGTATGGGAATATGACCCTAATATTAAGAAAAAATGTTTAATAAGAGGAACAGAAATGAGAGGCGGAAATTTTTGTGGAAAGTTTGAGTTTAAGTTATAGGTTTGATTTGTAAGAGGTGTATTTATGGATTTTGAACATTTTAAGGATTGCATAAAAGAAGCATTAAAAGATAAAGAAATAAGAAAAATAATAAAAGAAATATCACTTGAAGAAGATAAAAAAAGTAAACCTTTATTTTCAATGGGAGTTAAAGAGGAAAATAAAAATCTTATTAATGAAAATGAAAAATTAAAAGAGCAAATTGAAGAATTAAAAAGCTATTACCAAAATATAAAACTTAACTATAAAAATTTAAAAGATAGAAATGAAAGTCTTGAAGAAAGTTTAAATAGTTATGAGAAAAAAGAAACATATTTAAATAATTTATTAGAACAAAATAAAGAAAACATTAAGTCATTAGAAGAGGATAATAAGTTCTTTAAAGAAAAACTAGAAAGCTGTCAGGCAGAAATAGAAAGCATGAGAAAGAATGTTAAGTATTATGAAAACACTTATATGGAGCTTGAAAAATACTTTACTATTTATAATAAACTACCTATTAATATAAAAACTGACCTTGAAAGAGTTATAAAAGATGATAATGCAGAAATCTTTTTATCATCTGGAGTCCAAAGAGATAACCTAGATGCATTATGGGATTATATAAGCTATTCTTTAAATATTTTATCAAAAGAAGAAATACAAAATCTTATAAAAGTATTTGAATATTTATTTAACACATACAATAAATTCTCAAATAGTTTAGAATTTGATGATGTTAATGTAAATGATGAATTTGATGATGAATATCATACAAGAGGAAAAGGAAGCATGGTATCTGGAAGAATATCTAAAATTCAGTTAAGAGGATATAGATATTTAAATAATAAAAAGATTATAAGAAAATCCATAGTGATTATATAGGAGGCACAAAATGAGTACTAGAGATACATATAAGATACAAGTAGATGAAAGTTTTCTTAATGAAGTAATAAAAAAATTTGATGTGTTAAAAAAAGAAATAGAAAATCTTATAAAAAAATCAAATTGGATTAAGATAGGAAATAAAGATGTTTATTATGAAGCAACAGAAAATGTTATTTTCCCCAATTTAGAAACATTTATTTGTTCTTATACATGGGAAAATTTTAATTCAATTTTTGAAGGGTTTGATGGTGAATTAATATCCGAAAAACAAGCTTTACAATTATTTGTAAATAAAAAAGATAAAAATATATTTTTAAAGCAAAGTGGGGAAAAGACATTTTATAAAAATTGTGAAAATATAGAACATCAGTGGCTTCATTATAAAGTTGATAATAATATATATTGGATGTCTATTAGTGATTATTGGGGCAATAAAGGAGTACGACTATATGAAAATTATAATGATAGGAATGTTTTATATATTCCAGTTGTAAATTTAAATAAAGGTTTATCTTTATTAGAACTTTTTTTACAAAATAACATATATCCAGAAGCTTTTTCAAAGGATTTAATAGATGAATTTAATCTTTTACTTTCTTTATATTCAAAAGGTTACATAAAATTTGAAGGAGAAAATATAGTAGAAACTGATAAATTTATAAAAGATGTATTAAATCAAGAATTTTTAGAATTAAATAAGGTTTCTTTTAAGAAAGAGGAAATATTAGCTTTTATAAAGTCTAACAAAGTAAATTTAGATAATGATTTATATAAGCTATTTTCAGATAGTTTATTGAATTGTGAAAAAGAAAGAGCAGATATAGAGCCTTATGACATAAAGATATTAGAGGATGTTAATCGTGGACATTGGGATTTGTGGAGTGAGGAAGCTTTAGAAGGAAAGGTGATAATTGATACAGATAAAAAGTTTGTAGCAAGAAATCCTTTAGCTGATGTAAATGATTCTGGAATAATAGGAATAGATTTTGGAACTAAGAGTACAGTTGTTGTTTATCAAAAAGATAAAAATACTGTTTTGCCAATGCGTATAGGAATGGGGCAGTATACAAAGAAGATAAGTACATATCAGTATGAAAATCCTACAGTTATGGAATTTATAAACTTTGCTGATTTTATTGAAAGATATAATAAAAGAAGTGGAAGACCAAATACTAAATGGAGTGATTTAACAGTTTCTCATACAGCATTTAGTGATATGAATTCACCTTCAAGTAGTGATGATTATTATGCATTCTTTAGTGATTTAAAGCAATGGACTGGAGATAAAAAAAGACAGATAAGAATCAAGGACAAGCATGGAAATGAAAAAGTATTAAAACCATATTTAGAATTAGATGAAAATGAAATAGACCCAATAGAAATTTATGCTTATTATATAGGATTATACATAAATAATATGTTTGATAGTAATGGAATTTACTTAAATTATATATTATCTTTCCCTGTTACTTATGAAAAAGCTATAAGAGATAAGATAACAAAAAGCTTTGAAAAAGGATTAAGAAAATCTTTACCTGTTGAAGTATTAAATGATGAAGGATGTATGAGTAAATTTAGAGTAACTCAAGGGGCAAGTGAGCCAGCAGCTTATGCTATATGTGCACTTCAAGAATATAAAATATCACCAGAAGATGGAGAAAAGGTATTTTATGGAGTTTTTGATTTTGGTGGAGGAACAACAGATTTTGATTTTGGAACTTGGAGAAAAGCTAATGAAAAAGAAAAAAGAAGATATAACTATGTAATAGAACATTTTGGAGCAGGTGGAGACCAATATCTAGGAGGAGAAAATCTTTTAGAGCTTTTATCTTTTGAAGTATTTAAAAAGAATCAAGATAAATTAAGAGAACAAGGAATACCATTTTCAATGTCAGCAGAAGGAGAAAGATTCCCAGGAAGTGAAATTTTAATAAGTGATTCTCAAGAAGCAAGATTTAACACAAGACAACTTATGGAAGTAATAAGACCTCTTTGGGAGAAAAGAGAAGGATATAAAAAAAACTTTGAAAGTGGTGTTATAAAAGTATCATTATTTGATTGAACTTGAAATAAATAGTGACGAATTAGAGACATTACTTAAAAATAGAATAGAAAAAGGTGTAAAAAACTTTTTTGAAGCATTAAAGCTTACATTTAATTTTAAAGAAACTGAAGGACTAAAAAACATAATAATATTACTTGCAGGAAATTCAAGCAAATCTCCTATTGTGAGAGAATTATTCAATAAATATATAGAAATAGAAGCAAAACAAATAAGAGAATACAACAATTACATGGAAGATAGTTCGGAAGATAATTACAATACATTATCACAAGAATTTGCTAAAGCATTTGTTAATATGTTAGGAAAAGTTGATTGTGATGATGTTGCAGAAAAAGAAGTTATTTGTAATATAACAGAAAATGAATATTTTAAGATATATCCACCACTAGGAAGTAAAGTAACATTTTCTTCAGGAATATATGGTTATGGGTTAGATTTAATAAATGGAAATAAGAAATCCCATAAGGTACAAGATGATATAGAAGAAAAAGATATAGATATTACAAAACCAACAGGAAAAACAGGAGTTGCATTTGGTCTTATTGAGTGTAGAAAAGGTGGAAGAATAAAGGTTGTATCTAAAAACAATGATGCAAATAATGAAATTAAATTTAAATATTATATAGGACATGATGAATTTGGAAAGTTCTGTGTAGATATAAGCAGAGAAGTAAAATACAACGAATGGCAGTTATTTATAGATGCAAGTGAAGATGAATTTGAATTCTATTATACAAATCTTCCAGAGGCAACAACAAACAATCTTTCAATAAATGGACTAAAGAGAAAGAACATAATACTTCCTATTGAGGATGAAGATGCAAATGTATATATGAGAGCAGTTTCACCTTCATGTATTGAATATGTAGTTTCAAAAGAAGAAGATATAAAAAATGAAAAATACATGACAGATATTGAAAAGATTGAATTAAGCTAGGTGATTTTGATGGAAACTAAAATTATAAATAAAATACAAATAGATAAAAATTCTCTTAATAAATTAATAATACTAATTACTAAACAGAGAATAGAAGAAGCAATAAAAAAATTTGATGTATTAAAGAAGAAAATAGAAAATATTGTAAAAGAATCAAATTGGATTAAGATAGGAAATAAAGATGTTTATTATGAAGCAACAGAAAATGTTATTCTTCCTAATTTAGAGATATTTACATGTAGTTGTAAAGACTATATAAATAAAAAATGGAATGTTTTTGAAGGATTTAAGGGAAAGTTACCAACAGAAAAGCAAGTAAATAATTTATTTTTTACTAAAAATAAATTAAAAAAGTTTATGAATGATAATAATGTAATAAATGGAAATAAGAAAAATTATCATTATATTAAGTTAAATAATAAATTATGTTTTGGTTGTAGTTCTTATTCATGTTCTTTAAATGAATGTAAATATAATGATAGTCATTATTGGAATCCTGATCATACTTGGATTCAGATTCCAATAGTGAATTTAAATAAATCTTTATCTTTGTTAGAACTTTTTTTACAAAATAATATATATCCAAAAGATTTTTCAAAAGATTTAATAGATAAATTTAATCTTTTATTTTCTTTATATTCAAAAGGATACATAAAATTTGAAAATGAAAATATTGTAGAAACTGAGGAATTTATAAAAGATGTATTAAATCAAAAGTTTTTAGAATTAAATAATATTTCCTTTAAAAAGGAAGATATATTAAGTTTTATAACATCTAGTAAAATTTCTTTAGATGAAAGTGTTTATAAACTATTTATAGATAATTTATTAAATTGTGATAAAAAAAGAGCAGATATAGAACCTTATGATATAAAGATATTAGAAGACCCTAGACGAGGACATTGGGATTTATGGAATCAAGAACTTGATGAAAAAGGTATATTAGTTGAAACAGATAAACAATTTGTTGCTAGAAATCCATTAAGTGATATTAATGAAGATGGAACAATTGCCATTGATTTTGGAACTAAAAGTACCATTGTAGTTTCACAGGGAAATACAGAAAATATTATGCCAATACGTATAGGAACAGGAAATCTTAGCAAAAAAATTAATAATAAACAATATGAAAATCCTACGGTAATAGAATTTATAGACTTACAAGATTTTATGAAGAGATATAATTCTAAGAATGGAAGACCAGAAACTTTGTGGGAGGATTTAACAATATCTCATACTGCTTTTAATGACTTAATAAAAAGCGATAGTAGTGAATATTATTCCTATTTTTATAATTTAAAGCAATGGGCTGGTGGAAAAGAAGGAAAAATAAGAATAAGGGATAAAAAGAACTTTGATGTGGTTATTCCTAGTTATTTAGAACTTAAAGAGGAAGATATAGACCCAATAGAAATTTATGCCTATAATTTAGGGCTATATATAAATAATATGAGACAAGGAATTTTTCTAGATTATATCTTATCTTTTCCAGTTACATATGAAAAGGCTGTTAGAGAAAAAATATTAAATAGTTTTTCAAAGGGAATAAAAAAATCATTGCCAGTTGAAGTATTAAATGATGAAGATTGCATGAAAAAATTTAGAGTTATTCAAGGTGCAAGTGAACCAGCAGCTTATGCAGTTTGTGCATTGCAAGAATATAATTTTGAACCAGAAGATGATGAAAAAATATTTTATGGAATATTTGATTTTGGCGGTGGAACAACAGACTTTGATTTTGGAATATGGAGAGAAGCTAATGAAAAGGAAAGTAGATATGATTATGTAATAAATCATTTTGGTGCAGGTGGAGATAGATATTTAGGTGGAGAAAATTTATTAGAATTATTAGCATTTGAGGTGTTTAAAGAAAACCAAGATAAATTAAGAGAAAAAGGTATAACATTTTTATTACCAGAAGAATGTGAAAGATTTGCAGGAAGTGAAGTTCTTATATCAGAATCTCAAGAAGCAAAACTTAATACAAAACAGCTTATGGAATACTTAAGATGCTTTTGGGAAAAAGAAGAGGGATATGAGAAAAAATTTGAATCTGGAAAAATAAAAATTGCTTTGTTTACTAAAGATGGTAAAAGGGAAGCAAACTTTGAATTAGATATTAATACAGAGATACTAGAAACTATATTAAGAAATAGAATAGAAAAAGGTGTTAAAAACTTTTTTGAATCATTAAAATTAGCATTTGCTAAAGAAAATATAAAAGATGTGAAAAATGTATTAATATTTTTAGCAGGCAATTCTAGTAAATCTCCTATTGTCAGAGAATTATTTGAAAAATATATAAAGGAAGAAACTGAAGATATTATAAAATATAACAATATAGAAGATGATGAATATTTTAAAATATATCCTCCATTAGGTACTGAAGAAGCTTATAAGATTCAAGAAGAATTAGAAATTAAAGTTTGTAGAGATGATATTACAAAACCAACAGGAAAAACAGGAGTTGCTTTTGGACTTATTGATTGTCTTCCAGGTTCTAATATAAAAGTTATATCAGAAAAAAATATAGAAGAAGAAATAAAATTTAAGTATTATGTTGGACATAATAAAAAGAGAAGGTTCTTTGTAGATATAAATAGAGATGTTGATTACAATAAATGGATTTCATTTACAGATGCTTCATGCGAAGATTTTCAAATATATTATACAACTGAGCCACAAGCATCAAGTAACAATATGCCAATAAATGAGGTTAAAAAGAAAAAGTGTAGAATAGATGTTATTGATGAAAATGCTAATGTTTATGTAAGAGCAGTAGGACCATCAGAACTAGAGTATGTTGTAGCAAATGAAGATGAAATTACAAAAAATAAATATATTAGTCAATTAGTGAAATTAAAATTAGAGTAAGGAGGATAATTATGGGTAGTAGCTTTGTTATGGATTTTTTATCAAATCCTGATAATTTGTATTTAAGTAAAGATTCAAGAATGAAATATTGGAAAGTAGGAAAGCTACTTCCAAAAGATTTAGCATTATACTATATTGAAGAAATTTCATTTGAGGATAAATCACCTAGAAAAGAAGCATTAGAAAATGTATTAAGTACTATGAGAATAGAAGGAATTAATTTTATATACTTAATATTAGGTGATGATAGAGGCGTTCATTTTTATTATGGTGTAGCAAAAGATTTATTGGAAGATAAAAAACTTACATTAAGTATTAGTGATGTTGGAAAATATGTTTTAGAACCTAGTATTAAAGGAAATTTTAGAGGAAGTAAGGTTAATTTAGTAAATCCAGTTGAAAAGGAAGCTATAGTTTCAAAAATAGATAACATGAAATTTTATAGTATATTGGAAGGAGTACCTGGAATAAATAAAGATGATGAAAAATTTCAAGGCGTTGATAGATTAGTTGATACTATGCTTGGAGATAATTTTGGAGTTATGATAATAGCAAAGCCTTTAGAATATGACGAAGTTAAAGAAATAGAAAAAAATTTATATACATTATATTCAAGAATATCTCCACTTTCTAAAAAGAGTGAACAAAATGGTAGTTCAGAAGGAGAAGGAATAAGCAATAGTGAAACTAATGGAAGTTCTGTAACAAAAGGAAAAAATATTTCAATTAGCACTCAAACAAGTACTCAAGTTTCACATGGGACTAGCTCAGGTGAAAGTAAGTCAACTACAAAAGGGACAAATAGTGGAAGTTCTTCAAATTCATCTAGCAATTCTGGAACAGAAGGAACAAATACAGGAATAAGTGATTCAAAAGCAAAAACAGAAGGGAAAACAGAAACAGATGGAACTTCAACTTCAAATACCACTCAAGAAAGTAAAAGTACATCAAGTAATAAAAATAAAAGTAAATCTCATAGTACAACAATGGAATATGTTGATAAGGAAATCCAAGATTGGGTTAAATATTTAGATGAAACAATAATTCCACGTCTTGATTATGGAACTGGAAAAGGAGTTTTTATAACAAGTTCAATATTGTTCTCAGATAATAAGGCATCACTTATGAAGTTAGAAAATACAATGAAGTCTTTATATTCAGGTGAAAAGGGAAATAAAGTTCCATTAAGAACCTCTAGCATAACAGGTAAGAATACTACTCAATTAAAAATGTTTAAAAATTTTCAGATACCATTTGGTGCATTTATGGAAAATATAAGTGAAAATGAATTGATTTCACGTTCAGCATTATCACAATGTGTAAATAAAGATAAAGAATTTTATCTTGGAAATTGGATAACTACAAATGAGCTTAGTATGATATCGGGTTTGCCACAAAAGGAAGTTGTAGGACTTACTTTAAATGAAGAAGTAGAATTTGGACTTAATTTTAAAAATGGTATTCAAGAAGGAGATAAAATAACACTTGGCAATTTAGTACAAAGTGGAAATGTTATTGATAATATTAGCGTACATTTAGATAAAAAAAGTTTGGACAAGCATATATTTGTAACTGGTGTAACAGGAAGTGGAAAAACAACAACTTGTCAAAAAATATTAATTGATAGTGATTTACCTTTCTTAATTATAGAGCCAGCAAAAACAGAATATAGAGCTTTAGCAAAAAAATATGATGATTTAATGGTATTTACTTTAGGAAAAGATTCTTCGTGTCCATTTAGATTAAATCCTTTTGAATTTTTTGAGCATGAAAGTATAACTTCTAGAGTTGATATGATTAAAGCAAGTATTGAATCTGCATTTGAAATGGAGGCAGCTATCCCTCAAATTATAGAGAGTTCTATATATGAGTGTTATAAGGATTATGGTTGGAATATTTCAAATAATAGAAACAAAAAGTATAAAAATCCATTTGCAGATGGAGTATACGCCTTTCCAACTTTAAAAGACTTAGTTGATAAAATAGAAGTTGTAGTAAAGGAACAAGGATTTGATGAAAGATTAAAGAATGATTATATTGGATCAATAAAAGCAAGACTTCAAGGTTTATTAGTAGGTTCTAAGGGGCTTATGCTTAATACAAGACGTTCTATAGATTTTAAATCACTTTTAAATAAGAGAGTGGTATTAGAGTTTGAAGAATTGAGAAGTGGAAGTGAAAAATCACTTGTTATGGGATTTGTCTTAACAAATCTTATGGAAGCAATAAAGGCTAATTATCTAGAAAATGGAAGATTTAATCATATAACATTAGTAGAAGAAGCACATAGGTTATTAAGTAAATATACTCCTGGAGATAGTTTAAATAAGAAGCAAGGTGTTGAGACTTTTACTGATATGTTGGCTGAAATAAGAAAGTATGGTGAATCATTAATTATAGTAGATCAAATACCTAATAAGCTAACTCCAGAGATATTAAAGAACACAAATACTAAAATAGTGCATAGAATATTTGCACAAGATGATAAAGAAGCTATTGGAAATACTATTGTATTAAATAAAGAGCAGAAAGAATTTTTATCAAATTTAGAAACAGGTCGTGCTATAGTATTTACTGAAGGATTTGATAAAGCATTGCAAGTTCAGATAGATAATATAATAAACACAAATAGTGAAGAGGTAGTAGATGAAAAAGAACTAAAGAAAAGAATATTTAAATATTATGCACAAAATTATAAGAAAGGTCTTATAAAAAATAGTGAATTATTTGAAAGTGAACCAGTAGCAGAAAACATTGAAATATTATTAGATTTATCAGATGTTATAGAATTTTTTAAGAATTTCTGTGAACAAAAACAAGTTTGGATTAAAGAAAATGCAGAATTAATAAGTTGTTATGGCAATAAAATAGGTTTTAAAATGTTAGCAAAAATTGTAGCAAATGATTATTATGATGTTAAGAAAAGAACAGAAGAAAGAATAAATTATATTGAAAGTTTTTTGGAAGAATATTCAAAAAGAACTTTGACAAATAGTGAATTACATAAATATTCTATTGAATTTTAAATAAGGAGTGAGTAATATGGGATTTTGGGGAGTTGTTTCATCAATAGGTAGTGCTTTGTCTTCAGCATGTAGTACTATATGTTCAGGAATATCAAGT
>CACZYK010000093.1 GCA_902785295.1 uncultured Clostridium sp. | reverse complement strand
TATCATGATTATGATTTTTTTCTGCTTTGCCCTCTAAGTTCTTTTGTAAATTTGTAATATTAGTTGTAATTGGAGAAATTATTTTTTCAATTATAAACTCTTTAAACTTATTTAGATTTTCCAATTTTAATAGTTTATTTTTATTAGAATCATCCATCTATCTTCCTCCTTATTTTCTTATTTTATTTATTTTTTTTATTTTTATCTTATTTAGAACTAGGATAATAGTCATCACCATTAATTGTTACATATCCATTGTGAAAATCTATTGCGTCTGTTATTACTTTTATAGCTTCAATTTCATTAGCACAAGTAGATAACCAACTTTTTAGAGCTGTTAAATTTAACTCATGATTAATAGCTTCTCCTAGTCCATTTAATTCATTTGCATTTAAAATATTTCCGTCTTTAAAATCTGTCTTTGCTGACATTTATCTCACCTCACTTAGAAGTGTCTTTGGTATTTTATCTTTGATTTTGCATTTAGTTCTAGTTCGTGAATTAAAAATAAAGAATAATAGAAACTTGCTAATCTATCATTCTTTAAGTGATATATATGTGCCATATTTTCTAAATAACTAACTTTATTATATAAGTTTGTATTATTATCCATAAAACCACCTCAACTTATTTTTATAACCTAATATAGTTTATTGCAATTTACTAAAACCTAAATGGCATTACATAATGCTCTCCAAGTATTAGTACCAACTATACCATCATCTGAAAGTCCAAACTTTCTTTGCATATATTTAACTGCATTTTCAGTATCATTTCCAAAAAATCCGTCACATTGGTCTGGTGTCATACATCTTAATTGAATCCATTGAGTTAAGTTACCACTAGCACCTTTTCTTACTAAAGGACAAGCACTTAAAGTCAATTCTCCAAATACACCATCTTCAATAAGAGTATTTCCATCTCTATCTCTAAAGCCTTGTACGTTTAATTCGTGTTGTAATTGTCTTATTGCTTCATTACCACCATTAGAAGTTGAACTAGGAGTATTTATAACTACTTGTTTATTGCCATTAAAAACACCTCCATTAAATTCGTTAACATCACATACACCGTTTACTCCCCCAATTATACCTTTCTCTGTATATTGGTGTCCTACTCTGTTTGTAAAGCTATTTGAAGGTAAATTCCAAGGAGAATTATTATAATTAGCTTCCCATAATTTGAAATCTTTAAATCTAGCAACATCTATATATTCATTTAAAAAACTTGTATAAGTGTAAATTCCTATTTCCATATTAGTTAATTGATTAAATCGAGCTATAAATCTAGCTATGTAATCATTTAAACCACCAAAATTAACTTCTACATCTAACATAGGAACTAAGTCATTTTCATAATCTTTTATTTGATTAAAGAAGTTTTCTGCTTGTGTTTCTGGAGCAGATGTACCTACTAGAAAATGATAAAATCCTACCTTAGCACCTATAGTCTTTGCTCCTCCATAAAAGGCACTCTTATAACCATCTTGGAATGTTGTACCTTCTGTAGCTTTAATATACACACACTCTACTCCACTATTTTTAACACCATTAAAGTTAATAGCACCATTGTTATTACTTATATCTATTCCTTTCATTTATAATCACCTCATTATATAAAAATAAGAGTAAGCACAAAACCTACTCTTTAAATTCATTGTTATATTATTTTCCATATCTTATTTATTTTCTTTATCTTCAATTAATTGGTCTGAAAAATGAGGAATGTATACATCACTATTGTCTACTGGATTATTTAATACACCTAATAGAATTAATATAGAACATATAGTTTGTACTATTCCTATAATCTTATCAGAGTCTATATTTAATCCAAATTGAACTAATAAAGATACAATTAATGAAGCTAAAGCGATAATTGTTCCTTTGTTATTTAATCTATTTAAAATTGATTTTACTGTTTGTTTCATATTAAAAACCTTCCTTTCTAATCTTTTATTTTTTAATTTATTCTGTTAATTAAACATATCTTTCTATTTCAAAAAATACGTTACTTACTGTTATAGTTGATGAACTATCTAAACTAATAGCTAAAACTTGTCCTTGAGTTAATGTTATATTAATATACAATAGTCTAGTATCTCCACCGTCAGTATTGATATTTGTTTCTTTAATTAAATATCCACTACCAATATTTATTATTAATTTACCATTTGAAGTAGTTCCTGCAAAATTTACCCTTCCTCTAAAAGCATAAGTTCCACTATAAGGGGCTTTAAAATTCAATACTCCATTTACTGCTTTTAAATATCCATTTGTACCTGTTAAATGGTCTACTTGAATAAATTGTTGACCATCTTCAGTTAGAATATCTGTTATTGTCGGATTAAGTTTACCCATCCATAGTTTACCTGTTTTTTGGAGGTCTTGTATTGCTAATTTATTATTGTTTATAGTTGTATTTAATGCAGTTGTACTATCTGTCATATTGTTTATTTTATTAATACTATTATAAATATCCGTTAAATCTGTTTCACTATTCCCACTATTTGCACTTATTAGCATTATATTTTGAGAATCTTCATCTATAATAAAAGATAAATTTTCACTTATGTTATCTGTATCATTTATATATTCAAAAGTATGACCATTATATGAGATTAGCAAATAACTTTTTATGTTGTTTGTGTTTTTATATTTGTTACAACCTATAGAATTTAATCTAGCTTTTAATTCAGCACTAAATTCTTCCATATTGTCACAAATATATAATATTGATAAATAAGACCTTTGTAAATAACTATCCCATTTCAAACTATTAATAGATGAATTATTATCTTTAAATATCATACGAGAGTTACTATTTCCGTAACTTACTATTATATTTTTATAATCTTGAGAATAGTTTCCTGATACTCTAAATTCTGTATTTTCATTATAATTTATATTGAGTTTTCCATAATGATTACTGCTATAAGTTGCAGATATATTTAATCTTTTTATTCCTTTTGGAATTGAAAAATATTCCTCACAAGATATATTTTTATATCCTTTTTCGCTATAATAACTACTTAAAGTTAAATACAATCCTTTTGATAATGAAGATATATTTATTTTCAAATTTGAAATATTTCTATCTCCTTCTTTAATAGGTAACTCTAAATAGTTGTATTGATTAACCATTTCTGAAATAAAAACTCCAGAAACAGTCATATCATCAACATAGTAACATTGAAATTGATAGGTAGGAGATATATTTTTAATAACATCTTCTGTGAAAATTATAGTATACAATTGAGTATATCCATTAGAATCTTTATAAGCCTTTAAAATAATAGGACTGTCATAACTATTTAATGATACAGTTATTGTATGGTTTGTATCGTCTACAATATGAGAAGTATTGTTCTTTCTGTTAGCCTTATATACTATTATTTCATTTTCACCTTTTTTAATATTTCCATTAATTTTACTTTGTTCAATTTCAATATTAATCCATTTTCCATCTTTGTATCTGTAAGTAATTTGTTTATCTTCTTTTATATACATATTTAGATAAAAGTCATCTGTGTCTACTATAGAAGTTACTTGATAATTCCCTTGAACAGTATAACTATCTATTAATAAAGTTGAGTTATTATCTTCTATAATTTGGTCATCATTATTTCCTTCTTCTAAAAGAATTTGCCAAGTGTATTTCCACCAATTTGTTCTATGTAAGATTTGAAATTTGCTTGAATTATCATCTAAATTTATTGCTTCTAGTATTAAAAAATCATTACAAATTTCAGAATCTGTGCTTTTAAAATAAGCCAATATTGATAAGTCTTTTAGTTTCACCTTTTGTTACAATACAAATATCTCCATCTTCAATATTGGTTAGGTTATTCATTTCTTCTACTGTTTCTACCACATAATTACTACTAGATACAAAACTATTTTCATCTATTTTTAATCCTTTACCTATTTTAATACCACCCAATTTATCTTTGGTTGCAGGAGGTAAAGTATAAACATTAGTAGGTGGCAATCTATACACACCATCTCCTGCTAAGAATGTACTAGAACCCTTGTCTATTTTTATAATATCACTTATAGAAACTTTATCTCCATATTCTCCATAGTACAAAGACATATTTTTAATATCCATTTCCATATTATCTACTTGGTGTTTATTATTTGAACAATATCCTCTAATGAAAACAGTAAACTGTTTATGGGTTTGTTCAGAACCAATAGGAACAATTATATTTTCCGTTCTCCAAGAATTAGCTTCTGCTCCATTATAAAAATAATTTCTGCTTTCTTGAGATATGTTATTTCCTAATTTAAAACAAAACGTAAATCCCCCTTCCGTTGGAGTAGAAATTTTATAAGTAATTTCCAATTTGTAAAATCCTCCAACATTACAAGGAATAACTTCTTTTGTATTTATATACTTTAAATATCCTCTCCCAGTAAGTGAAGTGTCTACATAATTGTTGTTTTCAAAATAGGCGTTTGCTCCAAAGTTTAATTTTAAAATCTGCTCTTCATATAACTCAGCAGAACTACCACAATAATCATCATAAGTCCAATAATCATTAGAAGTAACCTTTTCTGATAGTTTATACATAGGTGAGAAATTAACAGTGTCTATATAGTTTGTATCTTGCCATTCTATTTTATCTATTTCAATATCAGCAGTTTTGTATTCTCCATTGTTAGATAAGAACTTATCTCCTTGACCACTTACATCAATATGAGAAGCTAATAGTCCTGCTGTATATAGATTTACCTTGTCTGCCATTTAATCACCTACTTTCTAAGTTGGTTGACCCACATATTGTATTTTGAAGTGAATATTTGTTATTTGTTTACTTATATCGCTTGTTATGTCCCATAGAGTTATTTTCTGTCCTTTGTTTAATAACATTAATGTATTATTAAATCTAATAGTTTCACCATAGAACAAATCTCTTCCAACTACTTTAAGTAAATATCCAGAAGTACCATTTAAAGTACCTATTTTGGCTTGACAAGTCACTTCTCCTGTATCAGAACAAGCAGTACATCTTCCATCGAACTCGTAAACTCCTCGACTTGGTGCTGTAAATGTTAAATATTGATAACCACTATTAGAGCTATCCTTAACACAAGCATTTTTATTAATATAACCATTTTTAACTGTTAATAAATCGTCATTTAGTCTTCCTGCAAATAAAGTCTTTTCACAGTCTGCAATAGACTTATCAAAATTAGCTAAATATTTAATTGTAAAATGAATATTGGTTACATTGGTTGCAAAATCTTCTGATATAGTATTTATAGTTATTTTCTGTCCTTGATTCAACATCATTAATGTATTATTAAATCTAATAGTTTCACCTATAAAGGAATCATTAGATATTATTTTTACTAACCAACCTGTACCTATCATAGCAGAAATACTTATTTTACCAGCTACGTTTGAAGTACCTCTACCATCAAATTCATACACTCCTTCTTCTGGAGCAGTAAAAGTTAATAATCCATTTTCTACAGCAAAACAACTATCTTTATTTATATAATTCCCATCAGATTTAATTGCTTTTAAAGAATCTTCTAACTTTCCTGCAAAACAAGTCACAGTACAATTAGTAACCATATTATTTATATCATTTATTTTAGTATCAGCTTCATCTATTTTGTCTTGGACTTCTTTCTTTTTAGCATTTACTTCAGTATCTATTTCATTTATACAAGTAGTTTTAGTAGCTTTTAAATCATCCATTAAATCCTTAGCACTTGTATATTCTGTTTGCATATCTATGAAATCTTTTCCATTATCTATCATAGTTTGCAAATCTTCTTGGACACCATCATTAGTTCTTCCTACAACTCTAGTAGCACTTATTTTGGTACATCCTACTGCATAATAAGAACATATCATGGAGTTGTTAGCTCTACTTTGGTCACAAGTAATTATTCCTTGATTATAGTCAACATAGAAAGTATGAGCAGAAACATCACTTTCATTCATAACTTCTGTCATACCTTGTACGCTATGGTCGTTAAGTCTAACTCTTAGACTTTCTTGAGGTTTTTCGCCTAAATATATTTTTCCATTTAATTGAACTAAATGTTTTTCTTGTTTATATCTAGTTTCTCTAATTCCTGTATTTGGTTCTGTATAATAAAACTCAAATACTGAAGGACTTTCTACTTCTTGTTGTGCCATTTATTTCTCCCCTTTCTTTTTCTTTATTTTATTTTATTTCTACATCTGAATCTCCCACACCTAAAGGAGTGGGCTTTTCGCACTTCTATACATAGCTCGAAGGATAATCGAAAATACGATATTGTACATTAATATCATTTACTGGTAAAGATTGTTCTTGAGTTTTATACCATTCATATACAAAATCCACAAATCTAGTTTTTTCTCCTGTAGTAGTGTTAATTCCTGTATAAGATTTTAAGTCAGCCTTTACTTTAATTGGCAAATAGCCTACGAAATTATCACTATCAGTTTCAACATAAGGTAACTTTTTATATCCTTCTGAATCTGATAAATCTACAGTCTTAAAAACTCCTTCTGCCATAGGATTATATGACATTTGACTATTTTCATATAATGTTTTAGTAATTTTAATTCCTGCAACTAAATCTAATATATTGTTTTGAGTATCACTATATTGAGGGGTTCTTGAGTACATAATTTCTACATTGTAATCAGTTCCTTGACTATATTCTGTTGAAATATTTAATACATTTTCCCATCCAACGTAGTTCTTTCCATCTGTTCCTGTAAAATGAACAAAGGATTGTTTAATTGCATTTTCTAAACCAATACAATGAACTTCTGGTAGAAAAGGTAAGTTATTTTTATCTGTAGCAGGATATTTGCTCCAATCTCTAGGTTTAAAACTTACATTAACTAATGATAAAGTCTTTTCTCCACTAGCTATTAAATTACCATAAATTATTTTCTTTGTTATTTGGTCTTGCTGTGCAATTAAATCTTGTTTTTGAGATATTTGATTTTGTAAATCTTGAATCTTTGCGTTTATTGTAGTAATTGATTTTGTATTGTTTTCGGTTTTAATTTGAGTATTCTTCCTAAATAACTTCATTTCATCTATTATTTTTTCTTGATTGCTAAAAACCAAGTCCTCAATGCTTCCGTTCTCATATTTATTAGGATAATAATTATACTGTATTAGTTTAACTCTATCCGTTTTAAAAACTTCTTTTAGGTCATTATCTAATTCATAAATATTACCTAATCTAATTAAATTTCCACCATACATATAATATCTCATCATGTTATTAGTGGTTGTAGTAAACTCAACTAAACCTTTAACCTTATATTCAAGTTGTTTTTTATAGTATTCATATAGTTGTTTACCGTCTGTAAAATAATCATCTGATACTTCTTGAACACTTTGTAAATAAGCTAACTCTTGTAAATCAGCATAAGTAAATACATTTTTACCTTCATTGTCTTTTATATTGTTTCTACTAATACTTTTAGAATAACTTAATAATTCTTCTTCTAATTCATCTTTTTGTTTCTTTAACTCTTCTAATTCTTTTTGTAGAGTTGTATAAGCATTACTATATTTATTTAAATTATTAGTGTATTCTGTAACTGCTTTATCTCCTACATTTTTATTATCTGTTAAAAGAGTATTTAAAAAAGCGTTTTGCTCTTGTAGCCTCTGTTTACAAATAGTTATTGTAGTTTCTTTTGACATTATAGCTTCAGTTAATTGAGAGTATTTATTTTGTAATTTGTCCCAATCATTTTGTTTTGTTTCTAATAAAGCTAAATAATTATTTAAATGTTTCTCACAATCTTCAGATAATAAACCATTATTAATAAAATAGCTCCAATTTTCAATAGTATCTGAACCTAAAGGATTATAGTTTTTTATACTTAAATCATCTTTTCCCTTTACTTTTAAACCACTTATTATATCATCATCCGAATCTTTAGTTTCAATTTGAGTAATATCATCATAGGTTAATTCAACATTAGTATCAGAATTTAATTTATCAATAACTTTTGCCATATTAATAGCATTAACTCCACCTAAAGCCATATCTCCAATTTGAGTTTTTCCTAAAGTGAAACCTTTTGAATCATTAGCTAAGTTTTTCAATTCTCCATCAAAACAATGTATAAAATTATTCATAGTGTCAAACTCAAAAGTACAAGTAAAAGTATCTGAAATATCGGTTAAGAAACTATCTATACTTTCTTCTTTATCCTCATACTTAAATTCAACAGTATCATATGTAGTAACTTTATTTCCCTTAGTATACTGAATAGTAATACTATCCCAAGTAATATATCTTTTAATATTAGTAGTTGAGCTATCAGTTGCACACTTAACAAAATCATCTACTTGTTCAAAGGAAACTGGTACATAATCTTCACCTTGTTTAGTTAAGTAAGTTACTATATGTTTTATACTATTTCTTTTCCCTATTTGATTATTAGCTATAGCTTGAATAGATACTAGCTCACAACTTATAGGTTTTTCTATTTTTATAACTTGTGTACCACATTTTACTTCATTGTCCACATTATAACTTCCATTAGAATTTATTGTTAATTCTCCTGTTACAACATTGTTATAAATTAAAGTGATATAACTAGGATTCTCACCATACTTATTTGTTGAACCTATGTTTATTCCTTTTTCATCCCACACACTTTGTTCTTCTGTGTTATTTACTGGCTTTTTCATTTTATTGTGATAAGTATATAAAGTATCACCATACTTAATATCTTCTTTAATACAATATAACTTAGTCTTTTTAGTTGTACTAAAAATATCTGAAGGCTTTACAATATCTTTAGTCTTAGTTTCATATCCTGTTAAGGTCTTTTTCTTAGCTTCAGTATCAATACAACCAATGTCAAATATAGTATCACCCATTATAGTTTCTATAATTCCCTTATCTTCGTCTTTGTCACCTTGATTTAAATTGTAATATCCTTCTTGAACTTGCACCGTATTGTTCATTATACTTTTTTCAATAGAATAAGCTTTGAAAGTCTTACTACCAGTTGTTTTAGTAAATATACCTGTACCCTCTTTTAAAATATATCTACTTTTTATATTGTTTATATCTGTTACTACAACTTGCTGTCTTGATTTAATTAAAGTATATAAAGGATTTTCCAATATTCCTGCATTTAAATACCTAGGTACAGTTATTTCAAAACTATTTATGTCTAAACCTAATTTATATTCAATCTTATCTACATATTCTTTAGGAATATCACATAGGTACTCTTCTGTGTTTTTATAAAGTTCCATTTTAAAATCATGTTTTACATTATCCTTCAAAGTCCAATTCCTTACATTGTAAAAATTGTTAAAGTCTATTACTTTATAACTATCGCTATCTTCAATTATTTTATCTCTTTTATTAGTATAATAGCTTAATGCTTTTTTACTATCTGCTTGAATTAAGCATTTTAAATTATCATACCTATCTAAGAAGTAAATTCCCAAAGTATATGGAGTGCAGTAGCTATTAAAATCTTTTACGTTGTTATGAGCATATTTGTTAATAATGCTATTATTGGTTAAATTAGTACCATATAAAATAATTTCATTTTGTATTTTTATAACATCTGTTAAATTTGTTTTTACAGGTTTAATAGCACAATCATCTGTAAGATAATCTTTATTAAAACACTTTATTTTATTTCCATTGGAATCTAAAGTTTCAAAGTTTGAGCCACAACCTATTATATAACCATTTCTATATACAAACAGTGTAGTAGCTTTTCCTTGTAGTAAATTACTAAAAGCTTTCTCATAGTCTACTTTTTGAATATAATCACAAATATCTACTAAGTTTGTGGTATTAATTTTTATATTTACCCAAGTTCTTTCTGTTCTTTTATCTCCTATTCCAGATTGTCCATAAATATTATTTACACAATAAACTTTTGAAGTTCCATTTTTATATAGGATAAACAAACAATCTCTAGTTATAAATATATTTTCTACATTCCTATATAAGTAGTTAGGCATAGTATAATATAGTTTTTCAGAGCCATAGTAATATTTGTTACTTCCATCACCTAAGTTTCCATAACCCATAGCATAAACATAACCGTCTTTGGTTATAATAATAGTCCCATTAAATACACTAGAAGTTCTTTTAGTATAAATAATCTTTTTTATATTGTTGTAAGGCACTTTGGTAAATTCTTTAGGTTCATCTACAAATACATTGTTGTGAACGTTGTTAGCTTTGTAGCTTTCTCCAATGTAGTCTCCATTACCCCAACACCACAATTTATTATCATAAGTTTCTATAAGCATAGCGTTTCTTTTTGGTTTCATATAAGCATTTAATTCTTTATAAGCTATGTCATCTAACTTTTCATTTTCATATTCATAGGGCTTAAAATTTGTATGATTATCACAAATATTATATATCCTTCTAATATTTTTTAAGGGAATAAAAGATAGTCTTGCTTGACGGTCAAATTGAATATTAGAACCCTTTTCTATTTTTCCATCATCAAATACATTTCTAAGACCTGCCACAAGACCATTTGGCATTTTAAAATATATACTTCCAAAATAACTCATCCTATCCCCTCCCTTTACATTATCTGAATTTTATTTCTATATTTAATTTTTACTGTTACAGCTCCATTTGAAGTTATTTTTAAATTGTTCATTCCATAGTATAAGTTAAGCCATTTCCTAACATAAGTATGCCGTTGCATAAAACTTATAAAAAGTTATAAATATATAAATTTCATTTTATTTCCTTCTTCGTAGAACTCTATTTCAATCAATAAAATTGTATCTACTCTAGTTTGGTATAGCTCTCCAAAGGCTTAAATTCGGGTACAACGCACCCTACATAAAATTAGTATTCTCTCAAAATTCACCTATACCAATTCATAATTTGCTAAATTTAAACTAGCGTTATAATCTCTATCAATAACAAGACCACATACTTTACATTTATAATCTCTATCTTTAAGTTTCAAATCT
>CACZYK010000092.1 GCA_902785295.1 uncultured Clostridium sp. | reverse complement strand
ACATAGCAAGGAGAAGGGGTAGGTGTCACCTCTGGCCGTAGAGCATTCGAGGAGCTTGGCGAAGAATAGAGAGTAATATATTTTGTTAAAGTTTTTTAACATAACTATATATTATTTAATATTTAAAGAACATAAGGAAAGAGAAAAATGATAATAAGGAAAGAGAAAAATGATAATAAGGAAAGCAGAAATATCAGATTTAAGGGAACTTTTAGATATATATAATTATGAAGTGGAGCATGGAGTGGCCACTTTAGATTTAGAGCCTAAAACATTAGATGAATGGGAAAAGTGGTTTTATAATCACAATATAGATAACCATCCATTATTTGTTGCAGAGATAGATAAGCATATTGCAGGCTATGCAAGTTTATCTTCTTATAGAGAAAAGGAGGCTTATAAAAGTACTGTGGAGCTTTCTATATATGTTAGTGTAATGGAGTTTATTTTAAAGGAAGCTAAAAATGACAAAAGCATACACACAGTAGTTTCTGTTATTACATCAGGAAATGAAGCAAGCAGAAAACTTCATGAAAAGTTTGGCTTTGAATTTTGTGGAACAATTAAAGAAGTTGGAATGAAATTTTCAAAATACAGAGATATTGATAATTACAGACTTGGTGTATAAATATATATTACATTGTATATAATATACTGAGGTACAGACAGTCATTAAGAATATTTTTTAATTAATTACATAATGATATAGTTTTGTATTATAAGGAACTTTCTGATTTGAAAAGGGAATTATTGAAAAAAAAGAAGCGATAGCTGAGGAAAGTGGCATCTGGGATATAAAAAAATATGTAAAGCAGTGGGAAGGTTGTGAATGAATGATCTATATTACTGGAGATACACATGGGAGCTTTGAGAGAATTGAGAGCTTTTGTGAAAGGTTTAAAACAAAAAAAGATGATATATTGATTATACTTGGAGATGCAGGAATAAATTTTAGCGGACCCAGATATGATCGATTAAAGAAACGCCTGCTTGAAGATTTGCCAATTACAATATTTGCTATTCACGGTAATCACGAGCAGAGACCATACACTATTGATTCTTATAAAGAACAGGTGTGGAATGGTGGGATAGTTTATTTTGAGGAAGAATTTTCAAGTATATTGTTTGCTAAAGACGGAGAAGTTTATAACTTTAATGGACTAAAAACAATTGTAATGGGTGGAGCTTACAGTATTGATAAGGCATATCGTTTGGCATATGGTTATGGTTGGTGGGAAGATGAGCAGCCATCGAATGAAATCAAAAAGTATGTTGAAAATCAATTGGATAGTGTAAAATGGAATGTGGATGTGGTACTTAGTCATACCACACCGCTTAAATATGAGCCGGTTGAAGTTTTTATGTCTGGTGTTGATCAGAGTAAAGTAGATAAGACAACAGAAATTTGGCTTGATAAGATTGAGGAAAAGCTATCATATAAAAAATGGTATTGTGGTCATTATCATACTGAAAAGAAGATTGATAATCTTGAGATTATGTTTGAAAACTTTGATGAATTTGGTTTAGGATAATTAAAGTTTAGGAAAGTCTAAAATCAGAACTTTTTTAAGAGAATTAGAAGATGAAGGAATGTTATATGTAACTAAAGATGGTAAAAAAATCTTTATGATGTAAATTTAAATGCAATGAGTAACTTAAATTCATTAAATAAGTGTGAAAAATAATTAATAATTATATTTTGAAAAATAATAAATGATTATATCATTTTTTACTAAAAAGTTGATTTTATAGTAAGAGATAACCACAATAAATAATAAATTATTATTTTTTATTGTGGTTTTTTAGTTTTTATTGCTAGACAGTAAATTTATTGTAAAATATAAAGTAGATAGATAAAATATATAAATATGCATTTTTATGATTATTTATGTAATATTTCAAATATGGGGTTTATATAAAAGCGAGGAGGTGATTTTAATAATAAAGAGATTATTACCTATTTGTGACAAAAGTAAGGAATAACAAATATATTTTATGGAACCGCTTATTTGAAATTTAATATATGATAAATTTTATTAAAATTAAAGGGGAGAAGAAAGTGATTACAGATAAAAGAAAGTTAGTAGCTAAAAAACTAGTATCTGTGTTTGTTATTGTTACTTTATTAATGACTGTACTTCCTACAAGTATTATTGTAAATGCAGAAGTTAATTCAAGTATACAAGGAACAACAGGAGATAGTTGGGTAATTGGTGATACAGAGAATGGAGAATTAATAGAAACAACGACATGGGCAAGTGGAAATACTTCGTTTAATCTGATTAATGATACACTTCAAATTAGAACTGGCTCAGATGTTATTGATTTAGAGGCATGTTCTTCAGAAATCTTAAAGGTAAATTATAAACCTAATGGGCAAGAAAGTGAAGATACTTTGGTTTTAGACCCAGATAGAAAATGGGAAAATGGAGATATAATTTCATATGATTTACAATCTAATCCTGCAATAATTCAAACTAGTAAGATGATTGTAAAGATAAGCAAGGATGATTTATCAATATCAGTTTATGATGCTTCAAATGGCTTTCTTGTTAAGCAAACTACACTTCCTAAAAATAATCAATTTACACTAAATCATAATTCAGGACAAAACTTTTATGGAATATCAGCACAAGGAAATACTACATATTCTGATTCAACATTAAGAACAGGAAGTAATAAAGTTGAATCAGGGTCACAAGGACATGCTGGAGGACCTTTTACATGGACTACTAGTGGTTATGGAATATTAGTAGATTCTGATGGTGGATATATTAACTTAGGAGATACTTCTCTTACATACAGTAACATTTCAAAGGTAGATACTGAATATTATATCTTAGTTGGTAATCCAACAGAAATTTTGCAAGCACAGGCTAAAGTTTCAGGTACTTCACCAATGTTCCCTAAGTGGGCTACTGGTTTCACAAATACTCAATGGGGATGGTATGGTGGCAGTACAGCCGAAGAACAATTAAAAAATGTAATTAATACATATAGAGCTAAAGAAATTCCAATAGATAACTTCTGCTTAGATTTTGACTGGAAGCTATGGGGAACTGGCGATGCTTATGGTGAATTTAGATGGAATCATTATAATTTCCCTAGTGCACCATCTGGAGAATTAAAGCAATATATGGATGCTAGAGGTCTTAAGCTTACTGGTATTGTTAAACCAAGATTATTTCTTGGAACTCAAGAAGCAAATGATATGTATGCAAATGATTGGTGGCATAAATATAGTGGAACAATAAATGATTATTGTGCAAATAAGCCAGTTAAACAAGTAGATTTCTCTAATCCAGATTTAAGAAAATGGTGGTGGGAACATACACAAGAAGCTTTTGATTTGGGATTAGTAGGATTCTGGAATGATGAATGTGATGTTGAAAATGGATTTGGAAACTTTGATAACTTAAATATGCAAAGAGCTATATATGAAGGACAAACAGCATATACCTCTGAACAAAGAGTATGGTCTATTAATAGAAACTACTATACTGGAGCACAACGTTATGCTTATGGACTATGGTCTGGTGATATTGGTTCAGGCTTTGGAATTATGAAATTACAAAAAGAAAGATTAATTGCTGCAATTAATTTAGGTGAAGCTAAGTGGGGAATGGACACAGGTGGATTTAATGGAAATCCAAGCAATGAAAACTATGCTAGATGGGTTCAATTTAGTGCATTTACTCCTATATTTAGAGTGCATGGACAAAATATTAATGCTGGCTATAAAGTTCGTTATCCATGGGCTTATGGTGAAAAAGCAGAGGCAGCAGCAAAAGATGTAATGCAACTTAGATATAAGTTAATTCCTTATATTTATAAATATGATAATCAAGCTTATGAAAATGGTGTAGGTCTTGTAAAATCATTAATGATGGAATATCCAAATGACCCAAATACAAAAACATATACTGATGCATGGATGTTTGGAGATTACTTATTAGTATCACCAGTTTTAGACCAAGGTCAAACTAAAAAGAGCATTTACTTACCAGAAGGAACTTGGATTGATTATTTCAAGGGAACAACTTATAAAGGTGGACAAACTATAACTTATGATGTTGATTCAGTAAATTGGAGTGATGTACCATTATTTATAAAGCAAGGTGCTATTATTCCTACACAAGATTATGAAAATTATGTTGGCGAAAAGAAAATGACTAATATATATGTAGATTGCTTCCCAGCTTCAGAAGAATCAACTTTTGATTATTATGATGATGATGGTAATTCTACTAGCTATAAAGATGGTAATTACTTTAAACAAACTTTTGAATTATCTAGAAATGACTATTGGACAGCACAAAAGTTTACTACAAGTGCAAAAGAAGGTACTTATAAGCCAGATGTAGAGTATTATATTGTTAAAATGCATTTAAAATCAACTGGATTACCTACTATAGATGGAGAAACACCTACTAAGTATAATGATTTTGAATCATTAAAGAATGCACAAGGAGAAGGATATGCAATTGGAACAGATATTTATGGAGATGTTGCATATGTTAAGATTGAGGCAGGAAAAGTAAAAACAGTAGAAGTTCCATGTGAGTTTGATGAAGGTGAAGAAAAAACTATTAATATATATGGAAGAAGCACAGATAATACAGGTAAATTCCAATATAGCATAGATGGTGGAGAAACTTGGAGTGATGAAAAATCAATGACTCAAGCAAGTGATGCTATAGGATATTTAAAAATTAGTACACCTTATAGAATGTCAAGTAACATTCCAATAAAAGTAAGATATTGTGATAGTGAAGGATATAAACCTTCAAGTGAAGGAGTACAATTACCTAATAAGAATGATAATACATTTACTGTTGAAAAAGATGGAACTGTTTCTGTTGGTAAGCCATCAATAAAAACAACTAATCTTTATATAGAAGGAGATACTTCTAATTTATTATTACAATATAAATGTGAAAATAGTAATTGGAGTGAAAAAATTTCTTTAACACCATATTTAGATATGGCAGGACGTTTTTATTATTCATTATCATATCCACTAGATATTAAATCAAATGTAATTAGATATTCTTTAGACAATGGAGAAACTTGGTTACCATCTGAAGAGGGACAAAGTGTTGCTTCAGGAGATTATAAAACTGATAGTAATGGTAAATTTGTATCAGGAAAACCAGTTTGGGATAACATAGTTACTATTTACTATAACTGCAAAAATGGATATTCAACACCATACATTCATTGGAGACCAGCAGGTGGAACATGGACTACAGCACCAGGGGTTATGATGAGTGATTGTGAATATGATGGATATAAGAAAGCTATATTAAATATTGGAAATGCTACAGAAGCAGAAGTATGCTTTAATAATGGTAGTGGAGTTTGGGACAATAATGGTGGAAAGAATTATAAGTTTAGCAAAGGGGTAGAAACTTTTGATAAAGGTAATATAACAAGTGGTTCTCCAGAAGGTGAAAAAATAATAACAATATCAGCTAATATTCAAGGTGGTACTTATACATCAGAACAAACTATTACATTAACACCTTCTTTATCTAATGCAGAAATATATTATACATTAGATGGAACAACACCAACTACTTCAAGTACAAGATATACAAATTCTATAAAAATAAGTTCTACTACAACATTAAAAGCTATAGCAGTTGAGGGTGATACAATCTCTTCTGTTTATGAACAAAAATATATTATTGTTGATCCATCAGAGGTTTCTAAGATATACTTCCAAAAACCAAGTGGATGGGGTTCATCAATAAATGTATATATTTATAATGAAGAAAGTGGTAGCACTAAAAAGGTTGCAGCATGGCCAGGTGTTTCAATGACTAATGAAGGAAATGGCTTATATAGTTATGCTTTAAGTAACTGGAATGAAAATGCTTATGTAATATTTAATGATGGAAGCAAACAAGTGCCAGGTGCAAGTCAGCAAGGGTTCTTATTAAAGAATGGAGAATCAAAAATATATAAAGATGGTGCTTGGTCTGACTATAACATAGTTAAAGAGCCAAAGGTTTTAAGTTCAGTAGAAGATTGTGAATTTACAGATTCCTTAACTTTAACATTATCAGCAGAAAATTGTACAGAGGCAACTTATCAAATAGATAATAATGATTCAGTATCATACACTAATGGAACTAAGATAACAATAGGTGAAAATGCAGAAAATGGAGACAAGATAACTGTAAAGTTAACAGGAACAGATGGAAACAAAACAGTTAATAAAACTTATACTTACACTAAAAAAGTTATTGAAATTAAAGAACCAAAAGTTTCAAGCTCAAGTGAAGATTGTGAGTTTACAGATTCTTTAACTTTAACATTGTCAGCTAATGATTGTGAGAAGGCAACTTATCAAATAGATGATAACAGTCCAGTATCATATACTGATGGAACTAAAATAACAATAGGTAAAGATGCAGAAGGTGGAGATAAGATAACTGTAAAATTAACAGGAATAAATGGAGATAAGACAGTTAATAAAACATATACTTATACTAAGAAGATTGTTATTAAAGAGCCAAAGGTTTCAAGCTTAATAGAAAGTTGTGAATTTACAGATTCTCTAACATTAACATTATTAGCAGAAGATTGTATACAAGCAACTTATCAAATAGACGATAATATAGCAGTAGAATATACTAATGGAACTAGTATAACAATAGGTGAAAAGGCAGAAGAAGGAGCTAAGATAACTATAAAATTAACAGGAACAAATGGAATAGATACAGTTAATAAAACGTATATCTACACTAAGAAAGTTACACCTGTTATAAAAGAATCTAAGATATATTTCCAAAAGCCATTAGGTTGGGGAACATCAATAAAAGCTTATATTTACAATGAAGAAAATGGAACTGTTAAGAAGGTATCATCATGGCCAGGAGTAGTAATGACCAATGAAGGTGATGGATTATATAGTTACACATTGAAAAATTGGGAAGAAAATGCTTATGTAATCTTTACGGATGGAAGCAGACAAACACCAGGTTCAGGACAAACAGGATTCTTATTAAAGAATGGAGAGACAAAGATATATAAAGATTCTACTTGGTCTGATTATATTAAAGTACCAACAGTTTCAAGCTCAAAAGAAAATTGTGAATTTATAGATTCATTAACTTTAACACTATCATGTGATAATTGTTTATCAGCAACTTATCAAATAGATGATAATGAGCCAGTATCATATAGTGATGGTACAAAGATAGTAATAGGTGAAAATGCAAAAATTGGTGATACAATAACTATAAAATTAACAGGAACTGATGGAGAAAATATAGTTAATAAAACTTATACTTATGTTAAGAAAGATAAACCTATTATAAAAGAATCTAAGATATACTTCCAAAAGCCAAGTGGATGGGGTTCATCAATGAAGGTATATATCTATAATGAAGAAAATGGAAGTGTTAAGATTTTATCATCATGGCCAGGAGTAGCAATGACTGATGAAGGTAATGGATTATATAGTTATACATTAGAGAATTGGGAAGAAGATGCTTATGTAATCTTTACAGATGGAAGCAGACAGACACCAGGTTCAGGACAAAAAGGATTCTTATTAAAGAGTGGAGAATCAAAAATCTATAAAGATGGAGTTTGGTCTTCATATACTGAATAAAATTTAACAATTAAGTAAGCTAGCTATTTAAACAAAAGTTTAGATGGCTGGCTTTTTATTTTATAGGAGATTATTTTTTAAGATATACTATGACTATAAAAAATAAATAGTCATAGAGGTAATTAATTTGGGAAAAGCATTTACTGAAGAGGAAAATAAAAAAAATAAAAAAAGATTAAAAGAAGAGGGAAGAAAATTAGCATCTCAAAATGGTTTTAAAAACACTTCCATAGATGAGCTTGTAAAAAGATGTGGCATAGCTAAAGGGCAATTTTATAGATATTATGAAACAAAGGAATTGTTTTTTCTTGAAGTTAGAAATGAGGTTGTAAAAGAGATTCATGAAAAAATAGCCTTAAGTTTTCAAAAACAGCCATTAACAAAAGAAATTATAGTAGATAACTTTTGTGAATTATTTAAGATTATAAAAAAGCCAGAATATAAGGTATTTTTTGATTATGATGAAATACAATATTTGTTTAGAAAACTACCAAAAAATAAAGTAAATGAAGATTTTATAAATGATTCTATAGTAGTTGATAGCATAGTAGCTATGGTTGCTCAAGAAGTTCACTTTTCAGAGAAGGATAGAAATGTACTTACTGGAATAATACGTTCAATATTTTTAATAAATAATAATATTGAAATTATAGGAGAAAAATTTATGGAAGATATAATGAAATATCATATTGAGAGCATGGTGAATTTTGTTCACAATAAAATTAATGAGTATAGAAGAGAGGATGAATTTAAATGAAGAAAGCATTATTAGTTATAGATTTACAAGAAGAATATTTTGAAAATCAAGATTCTTTTAAGAATCAATTTAAGTTAGATATGTCAAACTTTCATCAAAGAACCTTTAATAGTGTAGATGAATATATGAATAGTGTAAATAAAATTATTGAAAAAGAACAAAGCTTAGGAACAGAAATAATATATATACAAGAAGTTTTACCTAACAAATTATTCTTTAGAAAATTTTTTGGCCATTCTATAGAAGGAACACCAGGTGTTGAATTACACCATAGTTTAAAGAAGGTTAATAATACTGTTTTCACTAAGGCTTTTGGAGATGCCTTTACTAATAGAAAGCTTAAAAAGTATCTTAAAGAGAATGGAATAGAAGAAATTTATATTGTTGGTTGTGATTCAACCAAATGTGCATCTTTTACTGCTAAGGGAGCTATAAAAAATGGTATTAAGGTATCAATGTTTATAGATGGAATATTTACTTTTTATCCTCAAGATGTTGAAAAAACAGAAAAAGAGCTTGAAGGTTTAGGTGTGCAATATATTTAAAAATATTTGAAAGTCAATGAATATAAATATTAATATATGATATAATAATAATTAACTTTAGATTTATTAACTCGTAAGTAAATAAATCTAAAGTTAATAATTTTAAGGAGAATTTTATGTTTGTTGGAAGAGAATATTAATATATTCAATATCTTTTTTTATAGTTTTCCGTCTTTCTTTAGTTGAATAATCTTTGCCATAATTAATTGAGCAAATATATTGCAACCATCATCTTTAGGATGAATATTATCTTCGATAAAGAATTCAGGTCTAGTTTTCATGTGACTATGCCAGTCCACTAAATATGTATTTTCATGAGTATTTATAAAGTTCATGATTGAGTTATTTCTTTCTG
>CACZYK010000091.1 GCA_902785295.1 uncultured Clostridium sp. | reverse complement strand
AATAATATTTTTTTCACCATTTACATAACAACCACACATTTTTGTGAAGGTACAATCATCTTTTTTTAAACGTCTTTTTAATTCTAAAATATCTTTTTTTCTCATTAATTTATAACCTCTCATTTCATGAAAAATAGCCTAAAATATATATTATTTTCATGAGTTTATATTAGTAATTACATATTTATAAGTATAATATTGAATAAATATCTTCGCAAGTTGATTATAATATAAGTCATTAAAAAAAATACACTAAACCTTAAAGTTTTTAGTGTATTTTTTGATTATATATTATTTTTAAGCATTAATATTCATAAGCTTAGCAGCATTATTCCACAAGTTAAAACTTTTTGTATTTCTACAGTTGGGTGATGGAAAGGAGAGTCTAGTCCAAACATTATTCTATCATGCCCTATATCTTCATAAGCTTCTTTGATTTTACTTCCCATAGGCATTCCAGACATTTCTAGATATAAATTAGGATATCTTTTTGCCATCTTTAAAGTACCATCAATATAAACTCCATGACCATGGCCCATATGTATCATTATAACTTTAACTTTTGGAAAACGTTCAGCAAGTAAAGCTATACTCCATGGAAGAGAGTATGGTGGATGTCCACAATGAATAAATACAGGAATATTTAAATCTTCAGCAGCCTTCATTATAGGGTCAACACATTCATCATCTGCAACAAATGCATTTTGAAGAGGATGAAGTTTAATTCCCACAAAACCACAATCTTTAACATAATGATAAATTTTTTCAATTTCCTTTTCTCCATTAAGAGGATTACAGAAAACTAGTGGTAAAAATCTATCAGGATATTTTTTGAAAGCTTCTGCTACATTGTCATTATCATCAGGACCTGTACTACATAAAATAGTTTTTTCTATTTCATATTCATCCATTTGTTTTACTAATTCATCTGCAGTAATAGAGACATTTGCCCAACCACCAAAGTTACCAATATGTGAATGTGCATCAATTTTTTTCATTTAAACTACATCTCCTTTAATTTTTTAATTACATTAGCTTGAGATAAAATTGATATTATAATTGCTGATAAAATAATTCCACTTAAAGTTTGGAATACAATACCAGGGACTTCTGCTATAGCAAAAGTTAATCCATACAATGGAATTCTTACAAGAGTATATCCTATAATTTGAAAAATACCTCCTAATATAGCACCTATTAACCATCCAAATTTTAAATTTGGAAATACCTTTTCTGTAATAAGTCCCATAATAGTAGCCATTATTGCCTTAATAAAAAATGTAGGAATAATCCATTGAGCATAGCCACCTAAAAGGTCAGCTAAAGATGCTCCCACAGCAGCAGATAAAGCTCCTTTTTTAGTACCTACTATTAAAACAGCAATAAAAATCATACAATCTCCAAAGTGAGTGTATCCATTAATTCCAGGTATTTTTATAAAATATGTACCAAAGAATATTAGTGCGGCAAGAATTGCCATTTTAGTTAAACTTTTTGTTTCAATTTTTCTTGTGTTTTCCATAAAATTTCCCCCAAGTTCATTCTTATTTTTAAAATATAATAGCATGAATATAAATATATCACAAATGTATGGATACAATCTATTTTAAATATTTATAGCAAAAATTAAATAAAATAATATATAATAAAGCTTGGAGAAAAAATAAATAAAAAGAATGGAGATAAAATATGGATAATAAAAACAATAATCCTTTAGGAAGACTAAAGATAAGTAGTTTATTAGGAAAGTTTGCAATACCTAGTATTATAGCAATGCTTGTTGGAGCATTATATAATATCGTAGACCAATTTTTTATAGGAAGAAGTGTCGGAGAGCTTGGAAATGCAGCAACTAATATAGCATTTCCATTAAGTACATCTTGTATTGCTATAGCACTTCTTTTTGGTATTGGTGCAGCTTCTGCATTTAACTTGACATTAGGAGAAGGAAATAAAGAGAAAGCTTTATATTACATAGGTAACTCATCAACATTATTATTAGGTCTTGGAACAATTTTATGTATAATATCGCAAATATTTTTAACACCAATGTTAAAATTTTTTGGTTCACCAGATAATGTATTAGAATATGCAAAAATATATACAAGAATTACTGCTATAGGCTTTCCGTTTTTAATATTTTCTGTTGGTGGAGGGCATTTGATAAGGGCAGATGGAAGTCCTAAATATACAATGATTTGCAATTTATCAGGAGCTATTATAAATACTATTTTAGACCCTATATTTATATTTAAATTTAATATGGGAATGGCAGGAGCTGGTCTTGCAACTATAATTGGTCAAATTTTTTCTGCATTTTTGACTTTTAAATATTTAAATAATTATAAAGCTGGTAAAGTTCAAAAGTGTCATCTTATTCCAAAATGGGAGTATAGTAAAAAAATTATATCTTTAGGAGCAGCACCATGCTTTAACCAATTAGCTATGATGGTTGTACAAATTATAATGAATAAATCACTAACTTATTATGGTTCAAAATCTATTTATGGAGAATCAATACCTTTAGCATGTTCAGGTATAATTACAAAGGTAAATATGATTTATATGTCAGTAGTTATTGGATTGTCTCAAGGGCTTCAGCCAATAGTAAGCTTTAACTATGGAGCTAAAAATTATGATAGAGTAAAAAAAGCATATTCATTAGCAATAAAATATGCATTAATTATTTCTGTAATTTCATTTTTAGCATTTCAACTAATACCAAAACAAATTATTTCTTTATTTGGTTCAGGTTCAGAAATGTATTATAAATTTGCAATTGAGTATTTTAGAATATTTTTATTCTTTACTTTTGTAAATTGTATGCAACCAATATCATCTAATTTCTTTACAGCAATAGGAAAGCCTAAGAAAGGAATATTTTTATCATTAACAAGACAAATATTATTTTTACTTCCACTAATTTTAATACTTCCATTGTTTATGGGTATTGATGGAATTATGTATTCAGGACCAATAGCCGATTTTATTGCAGCAGCAGTATCTTTTGGAATGGTGTATATTGAATTTAGAAATATTAATAAGCTTCAAAATGAAATGCTTAGAAAATCTTTTATTTAGGGGATGATTAAAATAGAGAGGGATATTCAAATTTTAATAGTAGAAGATGATGAGGATATAAACAAATTACTTTACAATATATTATCTAAAAAGGGTTATAAAGTTAGATGTGCATTTTCTGGTTCTGAAGCCATTATGTGTTTAGAGCAGTTCAATTATGAACTTGTGCTTTTAGATTTAATGCTACCAGGTTTTTCGGGGGAAGAGATTATTGATGTTATAAGAAAAAATAAAATTATGCCTATAATAGTAATTTCAGCAAAATCATCTCAGGATGATAAAATAAATGTATTAAAAATTGGAGCAGATGATTTTATAAGTAAACCCTTTGATATTAATGAAGTATTAGCAAGAGTAGAGTCACAACTTAGAAGATATATGAAATTTAGCAAGTTAGAAAATAAAAAGGATACTAAAATAAGATATAAGAATTTAGTATTAGATACAGAAAGTAAAAAAGTTTTAGTAAATAACAAAGATGTATCATTAACTATGAGGGAATTAACTATCTTAGAGTTACTTTTATCTAATCCAAATAAAGTTTTTACAAGAGCTAATCTTTTTGAATCTGTATGGCATGATGAATTTTTAGGAGACGACAATACAGTAAATGTTCATATAAGCAATTTAAGAGCAAAGCTATCAAAAGCTGATAAAAATACTGAGTACATAAAAACAGTTTGGGGTATTGGATTTAAATTAAGTGATATTTAAAATTAATACTTTCTTAACATTTTCTTTAGTATATCTTATAGGTATGTTTTTATAATGAAAGCATAGTTAAAGAAAAGGGGAGGAAATATTAATGGAAGATATAGTATTAAAAACTCATAATATCACGAAAAAATATGGCAATCAGCTATCAAATGATAAAATAACTATGACCATTAAAAAGGGAGAAATTTATGGACTTATAGGAAAAAATGGGGCAGGAAAAACCACATTATTTCGTATAATTACAGGATTAATCCATAAAACTAGTGGGGATTTAGAGTTATTTGGAAAATCAGGTGAAAAAGAGCTAAACATGGCGAGAACTATGATAGGAAGTTTAATTGAAAGTCCAGCTTTTTATGGAAGTATGACAGCAAAGGAAAATCTTGAAGTTTCAAGACTTATTAGAAATATAGCTGGAAAAGAGTGTATAGATGAAGTTTTAGAATTGGTTGGATTAGCTGACACAGGCAAGAAAAAGGTAAAGAATTTTTCTTTAGGAATGAGACAAAGGCTAGGTATTGCAAATGCACTATTAGGAAATCCAAAACTTCTTATATTAGATGAGCCTATAAATGGTTTAGACCCAATGGGAATAGTTGAGATAAGAGAACTTTTAAAGAAGGTTAATAAAGAAAAGGATGTAACAATATTAATATCAAGTCATATTTTAGGAGAGCTTTCAGAGCTTGCAACAAATTATGGCATAATAAATAATGGAAAATTAGTAGAAGAGATTTCAGTAGATGAGTTAAATAAAAAATGCAAGAAATATATAGAACTTATTGTAGATGATGTAGCAAGAGCTTCAACCATTTTAGAAAAGGAATTATCAATTACTGATTATGAAGTGTTAGAAAATAACAGAATAGAAATTTTTAGTAATTTAAATTCTTCAGGAATTATAAATTCTACTTTATCTAAAAAAGGAGTAGTGGTAGAGAAAATAAGTCTTAAAGGAAAAAGTCTTGAAGAATACTTCATGAATAAGGTTGGAGGTGCTGAATAATGTTTAGATTAGCAAAGGCAGAGTTATTTAAATTATCTAAAAATAGAACTTTTAAAGTATTATGTGTGGTAGCAATATGTTTATCTATAATAGTATTTATTATGACAACTTCAGTTTTTGATAAAATTATTGAAAAAGCTACCATGGGAATGTCACAAGAAGAAGTACAAAGTATGATAGACTTAGTAACTAGTGGAAGTGATAAAGAACAAGTTGTTACTCCTGGAAGTTTTGGGGTACACTTAAATGCAAAGGACCCATTTAATCCAACAGTTCCTGAGGTATTTAGTTCTTCATTTGGGGAGGGTTCTATAGAAGTTTTAATAGGAATATTAATAGCAGCATTTTTAGCAAAGGAGTATAGTAATGGTACTATAAAAAACATTTTAGCCTATGGAAAAAGTAGGTCAGAATTTTATTTATCTAAATTTATTGCAATAGTAGTGGGAATAATAGTGATTTTATTTTGCCTTATATTAATACCAACCATAGGAAGTTTTATTATTAATGGATGGGGAGAACCTTTTAAAGCATCTCAATTATTACACATGATAGTATCATTTTTTCTTGAAGTTATTTCAAACGCATCAGTAGCTGCATTATTAATGATAATTGCTATATCAGTAAAAAGTAATGGTGGGACAATTGGAATAACAGTTGGTATGTTTGTATTATTTCCATCAATAATTTCATTTATTTATGGTTTAAATAAAGTATTTGATAAAATATATGAAATAACACCATATTATAACAATAAAGTAGCAATATCACTATATGCATCAAATGGAGATTTAATAAAATCATTAATAGTATCATTGATAACAATAATAATATCACTATTTGTTGGAATTCAAATATTTAAAAAACAAGATGTTAAATAAAAATTTATAGGGGTTGGGAGTTTGATAGTTAATATAATACTTACAGTTATTATACTTTTACTTATATTCTATATAATAAGAATGAAAAAAGAGCTTTCTAGTATATCTAAGCAAATTGAAGAAAGTAAAGGAGAATATATAAATGTTCATACAAATGCCATAAATAATGAAGTGGAAAAATTAGTGCAAGATATAAATTATTTATATGATAATTCTCAAAAAATTCAAGCAAATAATAAAAAAATTGAAGATGAACTTAGAAAAAGTATATCTAACATATCACATGACTTGAGAACTCCATTAACCTCAATAAGAGGTTATATACAGCTTATAAAAGATGATTCAGTTACAGAAAAAGAGAAAGAGGAATATATTAAAATAGTAGAAAAAAGAGCAGAGCATCTTCAAAATTTAATTACAAGCTTTTATGATTTATCTAGGCTTAATAATAGTGAATTTAAATTTAATTTGAAAAAGATAAATTTAAAGACAATGTTATGTGATAGCATTGCAATGTATTACAATGATTTTTTAGAAAAGCATATTGAGCCAACTATTGAAATTGATGAAAAAATAATTGATGATATAATTTCAGATGAAGGTGCAGTAGAGAGAATATTTTCTAATCTTATAGGAAATATGCTTAAATATGCTGATAAAAATATAAAAATATCCCTATCTCAAGATAAGAAATATATAGTATCTAAATTTGAAAACTTAGCACCAAATCTTAAGGAAGAGGATATGGACAAATTATTTGATAGATTTTATACAGCAGATAAATCAAGAAGTGATAAAAATACAGGACTTGGACTTGCAATAACAAAAGTACTTATAGAAAAATTAGGACATAAAATAGATGCTAAGCTTGTAAATGTAAGAGGTGTTAGTTAGTGATTAAAGAAGAAATAGAAAGCATTCCTTCAGGTCTTGTAAGCTGTATTATAAACGATAAAGAAGTCACTATATTAAAAATGTCTACTGAAAGCTTAACTATTCGAGTTTTAGAAAAAATAGAATATATAAAGCTTTTAAAAATATCATTTTATAATTTTAAAGATTATAAATATAAAGAAATAGAAATAAAAAATTTTACTATTAAGAATGAAAATAAAAATGAATTTTATTATACTTATAATATTTTTATAGATGATAAAAATTATGTTGAAAATGTAAAATATATTTTTAGAGATTATTCAAAATATGTTAATTTAAAGGTCTTTGGAGAAGAAAATGAGTTTTCAAAAGAAATGACAGGATATCCAAGTGAAAAAGATTATGAGTTTTATGAATACTATAATACTCAGAAAAAAGAATGGATTTCTAATTTAAATTATAAAAATTTTAATATGGATGTATTAAATTCAATAGAGATGGCAATAACTTTAGATAACGATGATTTGTATGAAAAATATATTGATAATGATAAAGAAAGTTTTAAAGAATACTATTTTAAAAAGAATTTTTTAGAGAATCATATGCTGTTTAATAAAAATATAGAAAGACTTTATATTGGAAATGAATTTTGCCATAATCTATTTCCTTGTCTAGATGACTTAATTAAAATGTTAGAAAAAGCTAAAGAAGAATCACTTAATGTAACATTATGTTTTACATATATAAGAGAATGTTACATTCAAAAAACTAAAGATATTATAGAATTGTTGTAAATGATTGGGGTATGTTAAAGCTTCTTAAAGATAAGGAAAATTATTTTACACTATGCTTAGGAAACTTACTCAATAAAAGAAAAAAAGATCCAAGGTATATTTATAAAAATGGATATGAGAAAAACAAAGAACTCTTATCATTAAACAGTTTAAATAGCAAGAAGTTTAGAGAATTTTTAAAAGATAATAATATTGAGAGATATGAATATGAAAGTTGCAATTATAAAATAGCTATACCAGAAGGAAAACATAGCTTACATTTCCCATTTTATATGACAAATTCTTCTCAGTATTGTCCATTATATGCTATGTGCACAACAATGAATAGAGGCAACCAAAAGTTATATTGTAGAGATTATGTATTTTTATATCCAAAGCATTTAAAAATGATTGGAAAATATAATTCACTTTTTGGTTTTGATGATACACTTCTAAAAGACAAAGAGATACTAGAATACTATATAAATAATAATATAAATAGAGTAGTTTTGAATTTTTTATAGATTTCTATTAATCAATAATTTTATAAGAAAATAAAACAATTTTATTAGAATTTATAAGAAAAATATAATATTTTATTAGAATTTATAAGAAAGATAAACAAAATTATAAGAAAAATAATGATTTTATAAGAATATTTATAGAATTTATAAGAAAATAAATGAATTTATAAGAATTATTATAGAATTATAAGAAAATTTTTATTGAAAAATTCGTATAAATTTTCTTATTGAAGCAAATAAGATAACAAAATATGTTGCTGAAAGGAGAAAATCTTTTTGAAAATAGTAGCAGGGCTTGGAAGTATTGATGATTATATAGCTTTAGCTAAAGCAGGAGCAGATGAAGTATTTTGTGGATATGTACCATATGAATGGAATAAAAAGTATGGCACTTTGTTTCCTTTAAATAGAAGAGAAGTGCTATATTACAATGTTAATATAGGTTCTTTAGAGGATATGAAAATACTCAAGAAAATGGAAGATAAATATAAGGTTAAAGTAAATATAACATTTAACTATTTATATTATTTAGAAGAGCAGTATGAGATGATAGCTAAACTTATAAGTGAACTTATAGATATTGGCTTTACTGATTTTATTATTGCAGATATAGCACTTATTTTATATCTAGAAGAAAAAAATATAAAATGCAATATACATTTAAGTGGAGAATGTGCCGAAGTTAACAGTCTTTCCATAGATTTTTTTAATCAGTTTAGTAATATAAATAGATATATTTTCCATAGGAAAAATTCTATATCAGATATGAAATCATGTATAGCAAATAATAAAAGAAAAATGGAATATGAAGCTTTTATATTAAATGAAAAATGTCATTATACTGGAGCTTTTTGTAATTCTCTTCATTGTGATGAACTTAGTCATTTATGCAAAATGCCTTATATTTTAGGGAAAATAAGTGAAAAATCTAATGATTTTAAAGATGTCGATAAAAAAATTAAAAATTATTATGGTGATATAGAAGAAGATAATTTTATAGAGCAGGAATATGAAGAAGATGGCTATTTATTTGGAAGAACTGGTTGTGGACTTTGTGCATTAAAAAAACTTAAAGATGCAGGGATTACCCATTTAAAGATAGTTGGAAGAGGAAATTCTATTGATTTCATGAAAAGAGATGTACGAAATTTAAAGAAAGCGATAGATTTATTAGATGAACTTCCAATTAGCATGAGTTATCAAGAAAAAATAAAAAGTATAATATTTACAAATGATAAATGTAGTGAAGAATGTTATTATATCAATGAACAAATTTATTAGATTTGTTATGTTGAGAAATATAATAAATTTGATAAAAATGAGCATAAAAACAGAAAAATTTAATTGGGGAGCGAAAAAATATGAAGAAGCGATTATTAATAATAACAATTATATCAATATTAGCAATAAGTTTATTTGGATGTAATTCATCAGGAAAATATGTAGTAAAAAAAATGAGTAAGGAAGATAATGGAAATAATTGTATGGAAATGACTTATGAGTATTTTGATGGATATAAATATAAAAAAGTTGAGGCTAATAAAGGAAATATCTTAGAATTAAGTCTAAATGTAACTACAAAAGGAGGTAAGCTAAACATTTTAGTATTAAATGATAAAGAGGAAAAAATTTACAGCAATTATGATTTGAATGGAAATATTAATGAAAAAATTAAAATTAATATAGATGAAGATGGAAAATATATGATTAAAATAGAGGGAGATAAGCACGAAGGTTCTTATGATATTAGTTGGAAAGTAGAATAGATATATTTATATAAGAAATATACTAAGTAAAACACCTTAATGGTTATGGTAAAAAGCATAATCATTAAGGTGTTTTTTTATTATTAGGAAATTATATTAGTTCTTAAACTAAGAATAACTTGTTAAGCTTAATAATAAAATAAATAGGGTTAGGAAATTTCTCTATTTTATTGCTTTAATTCCATTTAACATAAAATCTTGAGCTATAATAGCCATTTCATTTGGGGTTTCTTTAAGTCCATTATTAAGCCATGTTTCAAAAAGTCCAATACATCCAGATACAAGATAGTTATAAAAATAATTAAAAATATCATCGTTTTTATTATTATTAAAAAAGATTTCCCAGTCACAAAAGCATTTTTCCTTAATTAGATATTTTAATTTATTAACAAAGGCAATATCACCATTTTTGCTTATTAAAGCAGTAGCCATAATTGAATTTTCTTTTAAAAAATTAAATATATCTTCTAATAAAGGAAGAGGTTCACCATTCATTTCTTTTGCAGGATGAGAATCAATTATATATTGGAGTTCTTCAAACATTTCTGTTTCTATTTGCTCAACTAAGTCAAAAATGTCTTTATAGTGAAGATAAAATGTTCCACGATTTAAATCCACTTTTTCAGTTAATTCACGTACAGAAATATCACCTATACTTTTTTCTAATAAAAGTTCTGCTAAACCATTTTTAATTGCATTTCTTGTTTTTCTTATACGTCTGTCAGTTGTTTTATTTTTCATATTAAAAATCTCCTCTTTATAAATTGTTTACATATTTGCATAACTTAAATTTGTATTACAAGAAAATTATAGCATTTAATAAGTTATTGATAACTTTTCAATATAATAAATTATTAAATCTTTTTATTTATTAACACTTTTATAAATAAATGTTCATAAATAAACTAATGTTAAAAATCAAGTTTATTTAAAAACAAATATAAAAAAATTGATTATTGCCTTATGTCTATATAATAACTATAATCAAATTAAATTCAAAAATCAACAGTATGTTCAAAAATGAAAAATATTTTAGAAAGGAAGTTCTGAAAATGAATTTTAAAGAAAAGTTTTTTAGAGGTGTTGTAAAACATAAAAAAGTTATTATTGTCATTTTCTTTTTATGTACATTAATTGCTGGATTTTCAAAACAATTTGTTGGAGTAAATTATGATATGAATTCTTACTTACCAGAAGATACAGCTTCAACAATATCTCTTGATGTTATGGAAGAGGAGTTTGGAAGTGGTATACCTAATGCAAGGGTAATGATTTCAAATGTCTCTATTCCAGAGGCATTAGAGTTAAAAGACAAAATATCTTCTATTGATGGAGTATCAGATGTAATATGGCTTGATGACCAAGTAGATTTAACAATACCAATTGAAGTGCAAGATACTAAGATTGTTGAAGATTATTATAAAGATAATAATGCTTTATTTACAGTAACTATTGAAGAAGATAAGGAAATTGAGGCAGTTAATTCAATTCGTGAATTAATAGGAGAAGATAATTCTATGACTGGTTCTGCAGTAGACCAAGTAATTGCAACAGAAAGTACCACAAGTGAAATAAAAAGGATTGTAATGATTGCAGTTCCATTTACTTTATTAGTTCTTTTACTTACTACTACATCATGGTTTGAGCCTATTATTTTATTAGCTTCTATTGGACTTGCAATAGTATTAAATGCTGGTTCAAATATTATATTTGGAGAAATTTCATTTGTTACAAATGCAGCAGGAAATATATTGCAATTAGCAGTTTCATTAGATTATTCAGTATTTTTATTACATAGATATAAGGAAATAAGAAAAGAAGAACAAAATCCTGAAGAAGCAATGGTTCAAGCCCTTTGCAAATCTACAGGTTCAATTTTTTCAAGTGGATTAACAACAGTAATAGGATTTTTAGCTTTAATAGTAATGAGATTTAGGATTGGAGCAGACCTTGGACTTGCACTTGCAAAGGGAATTGCATTAAGTCTTATAACAGTATTCATTCTTTCACCTGGATTAATTTTATATAGTAATAAATTAATTGAAAAAACTGAACATAAAAGCTTTATGCCTAAATTTAATGGCTTTGCAAAAGTAGTTAGCAAATTTATGATTCCTTTCACAATAATCTTTGCAGTTATAATAATTCCTTGTTATTTAGGTTCTATTAATAATAGCTATTATTATGGTTCTTCTAAGATATTTGGAAGTGAAACAAAATTAGGACAAGATACAGAAAAGATTGAAGATATTTTTGGAAAATCAAATAACTATGTATTGATGGTTCCTAAAGGTGATTTTTCTACTGAAAAAGAATTATCAGATTCCTTAAAAGAAATACCACAAGTAAGTTCAATTATTTCTTATGTAGATAAGGCAGGGGCTGAGGTTCCAATAGAGTACTTAAATGAAGAGGTGTTATCAAAATTAATAAGTGATAATTATAGTAGAATGGTTCTTAATATAAAAACAGATTATGAAGGAGAAGAGGCATTTGATGTTGTAAAGAAAATAAGAAAGACAGCAGAAAAATATTATCCTAATAAATATTATCTAGCAGGAGAATCAGTAAGCACATATGACCTTATGAAAACAGTAACTGATGATACGCTAAAGGTTAATTTTATAGCAATTGGCTCAATATTTTTGGTACTTCTTTTATCAATGAAGTCTATTTCAATACCAATAATACTTGTTATAGCAATAGAAACAGCTATATGGTTTAACTTATCTATACCATATTATATGGATTCACCAATATTTTATATTGCATATTTAATAATAAGTTCAATACAGCTTGGAGCAACAGTTGATTATGCAATTTTAATGACAGATAGATATATGGAATTTAGAACAGAGTTTGATAAGAAAACTTCAATAAAGAAAACAATATCTGCAGTTATGGTATCTATATTAACTTCTGGAACAGTTATGACAGTAATGGGATTTCTTTTAGGAGGAATGACAACTCATGGAGTTTTATCACAGCTTGGATATTTACTTGGAAAAGGGACATTATGTTCTTTGATAATTGTAATATTTGTAGTTCCAGGACTTTTATATAGTTTAGATAAGTTAATACAAAAGACAAGTCTTGGATTGAAATTTTTAAACAAAAATAATTTGAAAGTTAATAAAGAAGATAAAGTTAATTTAAAAATTAATAAAATGAAAGAGGTTAGATAAATATGAAGGAAAATAGAAAGAAAATAGCATCTTTAATGCTTTTAACAACTGTTTTAGGTACAACAATTAATACTATAAATGTTCAAGCAGATGAAAAAACAACTCCTAAAGAAGAGGTTATTTATGTTAATTTAGATGGAGAGGGAGAAATTGAAAAAACATATGCAGTTAATATATTTACAGATAGTAATATTATTGACTATGGTGATTATAGTGAAGTAAAAAATATGAATACAGATGATAAAATTAATTTTTCTTCAGGAAAGGTAACTATAAATAATAGTGCTGATAAATTGTATTATGAAGGAATAATGGAAAATGTACAAATTCCATGGAAAGTAGATATTAGCTATAAACTTGATGGAAAAGAATATTCTGCTCAAGATATAGCAGGAAAGAGTGGAGCTCTTAAAATGGAAATAAAAATAACTAAAAATGATAATGCAAAAGAGGGCTTTTTTGATAACTATGCTCTTCAAACAGTAGTACAACTTGATGGAGAAAAGTGTAAAAATATATTGAGTGATGGAGCCACAGTAGCAAATGTTGGGGGTATAAAACAGCTTACTTATACTATTATGCCTGGAACTGAAAAAGACATTGTAATAAGTGCAGATGTTAATGATTTTGAAATGGAAAGTATAGCTATAAATGGAGTAAGATTAAATCTTGGAATAAGTTCAGATAGCATTGATACAAGCAAACTTTCAGATAAAATTACAGAACTAAATAATGCAATTAGTGATTTAGATGATGGAGCAAATAAATTAAATGATGGAGCTGGCACTTTAGATAATGGAACAAAGAAATTAAATGATGGGATAAATGAAATTAATAATGGACTAAATGCTTTAAATGAAAAGTCCTCATCTTTAACTAGTGGTTCATCACAAGTAAAAAGTGCATTAAATAAAATTCAATCTTCATTAAAAAATGTAAATATGTCAGCTGATGAGCTTTCAAAATTAAGCAGTGCTTCTTCTCAAATAAAAACAGGAATAGATAGTTTAGTAGGTGGACTTAAGACAATGGATGGCTCTATTGATAGTTATTATTCAGCTCTTAATAAAGGGGGAATCACTGACATAAATGATTTTATAGATAAAAACAATCAAGCTATTTCAGCACTTGGAATTACAGATACTCAAAGAAAATTATATAATGCATATGTTTCAGGTGGACAGGAAGGTGTTTTGCAAAGCTTAGGAGAATTGGTAAAATCTCAAGATTCAGAAGCACTAGCTCTTTACAAAAAATATACTTCAGGAGAAGAAGATGCAGTTATAAATTATATAACAAATGCTGGTAAACTTATATCAATAGAAAGTTTGTTAAAAGGAGATATAGCTTATATACAAGGAAGTAATGCCTTAATAAGTGGTATAGATGGAGCTTTAGATAGTAAAAATGGAAATTTAATGACAGGAGCACTTGCACTTCAAACTAGCTATACACAATTTAATTCAAGCATTCAAAATTTAGTATCATCACTTGGAAATCTTGCTAGTAGTATGAATGAATTAAAGTCTGGAATAGATACTCTAGTTGAAAATTATGATACTTTAGATAATGGAATAGGAGAGTATACAAAAGGTGTTAACAGCATTACACAAGGATATAGCAAAATACTTGATGGAGCAATTAACTTAGTAAATGGTACATCTTCTTTATATAATGGAACTAATGATTTAGTTAAAGGAACAGGAGAGTTTTCAAGTAAAACAAGCAATTTAAATGATGAAGTAAAAGATGAAATAGATAATATGATAAATGAGTTTACTGGTACAGATTATAAAGTTGTTTCATTTGTTTCAGATAAAAATACAAATGTTAACTCTGTTCAGTTTGTAATAAAATCAGAAGCTATTGAGAAAAAAGAAGTAAATGAAGAAACAGAAGATAAAAAAGAAAATTTAACAATGTGGCAAAAATTCTTGAATTTATTTAAAAAATAGCTATTAGTTTATAATGCGAAAGAAAATCAAAAATTTAAAAAAATAAAGTATTTTTTCTAAAAAGTAAATTTAGCCTCTATGCTATCCTAAGCATAGAGGCTAATTTATTTTATACTATCAGGAAATTATATATTTTGAAAACTGTGGATAACTTGCTAAGTTAATAATAAAGCTTAATAAAAGAAACAAGTTTAAGAATTTCCTTTCATTTAGTTAGAAAGGTTTAATTATTATTTTGCGTTGACTTGGAGCCTGTCGACGGAAAAAGCAAAATAATAATTAAACCTTTTTTAATGTAAAATTTTAAGCTTTAAAAGTTAGTAATATCAATACTTTGAAGGATATAAAGTGGCAAAAGTGTTACCACGAAGTGGGTGTGGCGTAGCCACTTTTTTAATAAATAACAGTAAAATTTATTATTGACAAAAATGGATAAAAGGATATAATTAAATTCATAAATGAGCAAATGCTCATATGTACATAATAAAATTTATATTGATAAAGCTTATTAAGGGGGAATGAAAATGTTTTTGGAAATTAGTAATATTAAAAAAAGTTTTGGAAGTGGAGAAAATAAAACAGAGGTACTAAAAGGAATTAATATTCAAATAGAAAAAGGAGAAATATGTGTTCTTCTTGGTCCTTCAGGTTCTGGAAAATCTACACTTTTAAATATAATTGGAGGGATAGATAATGCAGATTCAGGATACATTTCTATTAATGGCGAAAAAACTAAAGATATGAATGAAAAGCGTCTTACCCAATATCGCCGTAAGCATCTTGGTTATGTATTTCAATCTTATAATTTAATTCCTAATCTTACAGTTAAAGAAAATATTGAGGTTGGTGCTTATCTAAGTAAAAATCCACTTGAAATAAATGAGCTTTTAAAAACTCTTGGACTTTATGAGCATAGGGATAAAATACCTAATCAATTATCTGGAGGGCAACAACAGCGTACAGCAATTGGAAGAGCTATTATAAAAAATCCAGATATTCTTTTATGTGATGAACCAACAGGAGCTCTTGATTATAAGACATCTAAAGAAATACTAAAGCTTATGGAAGATGTAAATAAAAAGTATGGCAATACTATTGTAATGGTAACTCACAATGATGCAATAAAAAATATGGCTGACTGTGTTGTTAAAATGCGTGATGGACAAATAAGAGATAATTATACAAATAAATCTAAAATTCCTGCAAGTGAGCTGGAATGGTAAGGGGGAAAATAGCAATGAGAAATCCATTAATTAAGCGTCTTCCTAGAGAATTTATAAGTGAAATAACAAAATACCTTGTTATTTTTGCTTTTATGGTGGGAACAATAGGACTTGTATCTGGATTTTTAGTAGCAGGAAGTAGCTTAAAGGAAAGTTATGATGAGAGTTTTGAAAAATATAATATAGAAGATGGTAATTTTGAATTATTAAATGAAGCAGATGATAATTTAATTAATACTTTAGAAGAGCAGGATTTAAAAATATATGACAATAATTATATTGAAGAGGATTCCGTTAATGATAGTGTTATTAGATTATTTTTAAATCGTAAAGATGTAAATAAGGTATGTATTATGGAAGGAGAACTTCCAAATTCAAAAAATGAAATTGCACTAGATAGAATGTATGCAAATAACAATGATTTATCTGTTGGAGATACAATTTCAGTAGGGGATAAAAAACTAAAAATAAGTGGATTTGTTGCACTTTCAGACTATAGTGCTTTGTTTTCTAATAATAGTGATTTAATGTTTGACTCAATAAAATTTGGAGTAGGAATTATCACTAAAGACTGTTTTGAAAGCTTTGATGATGCAAGTATTCATTATAGCTATTCATGGAAATATAATAAAAGTCCTAAAGATGATTTAGATGCTAAGAATAAATCAGATGATTTTCTTGAGGTATTAAATAAAAATACAATTCTTATAAATTATATTCCTCAAATTGATAATCAAGCAATTAATTTTACTGGTAATGATATAGGTGGGGATAAAAATATAATGCTTACATTATTATATGTTCTTATTGTAATTATAGCATTTGTATTAGCAGTAACCACAAGTAATACAATTAATTCAGAAGCATCAGTAATAGGTACTCTTAGAGCATCAGGATATACAAAGGGAGAATTACTTGGTCATTATATGATTTTGCCACTTATTGTTACAGTGTTAGGGGCTTGTATTGGAAACATACTTGGATATACAATTTTTGAAAAGATTGTTGCAGATATGTATTACAATAGCTATAGTCTTACTACTTATACAACTAAATGGAATTTAGAAGCATTTATTCTTACAACTATTGTACCATTTATAATTATGTTAGTAGTTAATATGTTTATACTTCTTAACAAGCTTTCACTTTCTCCACTTAAATTTTTACGTCATGATTTAAATAAAAAGCAAAAGAAAAAGGTATTAAAGCTTACAAAATTTAATTTCTTTACACGCTTTAGATTAAGGGTAATATTTCAGAATATACCTAATTATATAACTTTATTTATTGGAATTTTATTTGCTAGTATTCTTTTGTTATTTGGTATGATGATGTCACCTTTATTAGATAATTATAAAGAAGAAATAGTTAATAATATGATTTCAAAATATCAATATATTTTAAAAACACAAGTTGAAACTGAAAATGAGGAAGCAGAAAAATATTGTGCTAGTTCATTAAAGACATATTTTAATGGGGAAAAGGGAGAAGATATTAGTGTTTATGGTATAAGTAAAGATAGTAAATATGTAGATATTGATTTTAAGGATGGAATATATATTTCAGATGGCTTTGCAGAAAAATATTCACTTAAAGCTAATGACACAATAACTTTAAAAGATTCTTATGGAGATGAAACCTATACCTTTAAGATTGATGGAATATACTATTATCCAGCCTCACTATCTATATTTATGAATAGTGAAAAATTTAATGAAACTTTTGATAAAGAAGAAGATTATTTTAATGGATATTTTTCAAATAGTAAGATTAGCGATATAGATAATAAATATATAGCAACAACTATAACTGAAGATGATATGACTAAAGCTTCAAGACAATTAGATGTATCTATGGGAAGTATGTTTTATATGATTAATATATTTTCTATTATTTTATATATGATTCTTATGTATCTTCTTTCAAAGCTTATAATAGAAAAGAATTCATCCTCAATTTCTATGGTAAAAATATTAGGATATAATAATTATGAAGTTGGAAGATTATATATTTTAGCCACTTCAATAGTTGTGGTAATTTCAGTTGCATTAAGTATTCCTATTTCAGTGCTTACTATGAAGAGTATTTTTAAAGTAATGATGTCAGGATATACAGGATGGTTTAATTTTTATATAGCACCTAAAATTTATTTAGAAATGTTCTTAGCAGGAACTTTATCCTATGCAGTTATAGCATTCTTACAGTTATTTAAAATTAAGAAAATTCCATTAGACAAAGCATTAAAGAATATGGAATAATAAGTGCAAACTTTTTGTCTTTAAATTTATTCATAAAAATATATAATAAATGTTATATTTAGTGAAGGGTGATTTTTATGAAGATATTAAATTTTAAAGAAAATAAAGTTGAAAATTCAATATATGAATTAATGAAAAAATGTACAGTTAATAATAAATTGGATGAAAATAAGTTTGATGATTTGATTAATCCTAGAGAGGATGGAAAGATAAAAATTAATTCAGCTTTTATGGACCAGTTTTTTGGTATAAGTGAAGAAGATAAAATAGCTCAAGTACCTAAAATATTAGATGTTCTTTTAAAAATTTATAATGATGAAATATCACTTGATAATGTAGAAAAAGAGCTTAAAAGCATTGAATTTAAAACATTAAATATAATAGATGAACTACGTTCAAAGTTAACTAATGATAATTACAATATAAAAACATATAATATATTTAAAAAGCTTATGTATATTACAACTGATAAAGAAATATTTAAGTTTAGCTTAGAAATGACTGCAATAATAGAAAGATGTGAAGAGCTGATAGATGATTATATTTTAATTGGACAATCAGAAGAATTTTCTAAGTATATCTCTTTTATATTACTTATATGGAGCGAAAAGCCTAAATTTTTAAATGCTTTATTTGATTTACTTGATAAAAGTAGTGATTGGGGAGCAATAAATTATGGCGAAATGTTAATGAATGATGAAGATATAATGAGAAATATTAAAAATCAAAGAAGAATTTTAATAGGAACATTAACGAATAATTGCATAAATATGGAAATAGGTTATGAATTGGCAAGCACCTTAAATATAGAGGAATTATCTAAAATTTCTCATTCAGATAAAGAATTAAGTACTGCATTTGTTGATTTATATAGCACTTTATTTTTTGAGAGACAACCTTGTGGTGGATTATTAGATTTAGAAAATTCTATTGCTTATATTAAATGGTATTTAAATTGTATAAAGTTTAGTAAATTTAAAGATGTTAAGTTTGTTGGAATTAATAATATACTTGAATTTTTAAATGATGATGACAATAAAGAAGAGTTTATAGACCTTTATGATGAAGAAACCTATAATTTAATAAAAAATGAAGTAAACTTTTTGTGGAATAATATAAACACAGTTGATAATATTAAGGAAATAATTAATGAAGGAGAAGACTATATTTATTTTATAGTTGATTTTGTTCGAAAAAATAATATAGTTGAAGTAGTTCCAATGCTTGAAAAGCTATATATTGAAAAACCTACCTATGAAAATTCATACTTAGAAGAATTTTTAAGCCAAATGGGTAGCGATTCTATAAAAATGAATATATATAATAAGCAAATAAATCAAAAGAAATAAAATATATTAAATAAATTTAATAAAAACTATTTACAAATCACCTCGCTTAAGTTAATCTAGTCGTAG
>CACZYK010000090.1 GCA_902785295.1 uncultured Clostridium sp. | reverse complement strand
ATAGGTGAATTTTGAGAAATTACTAAAATTTTATATAGGGTGCGTTGTACCCGAATTTAAGCCTTTGGAGAGCTACACCAAACTAGAGTAGATATAGTAATTTACTATTTCAAAATAGAGCTTTATGAAGAAGGAAACAAAGTAAAATTTATACATTTATAACTTTTTATAAGTTTTATGCAACGGTGTTCATATGAAAAAAAAGATTTCATTATGTATGATTTTATTTTTTATGTTCTCTCTTTTATGTGGATGTGGTAGTGGAAATGATAATGGAGAAGAATTTGTAAATAGACAATCTTATTTCAATGCAGTTGTTTTAGAAATTACAGATGCCTCCATTTTAGTAGAATGTACAGAAGCATTTGATGATTCAGTTAAAATTGGAACTCAAGTGTTTTTTGAACCTAATGTTATTTCTGCTAAAGGTATGCCTAAAATTAGTAAGGGAGACAAGATACGAGCAGTATATAATAATGCTCATATTAAAGATGGCAAACCAAGACAGCTAGAAGTAATCTTTGCAGTTTATCTGCTTGATGCCGATGGTAACTGTATATTTGAGTAAATTCAGCTTATAGAAGAATTTAATTGCTCCTCTACAAAAAAATCTCATTTATCAACTATTTGTTTTGACATAGCTATATGGTATAATGAGGTAAAAGCTTAGGAGGGGATTTTATGGATAATACAGTTTTATGGCAAGATAGAAAAAGAATTTTAGGAATGCCTATTTCATTTACAAAATATTTAATTAAAAACAATAGATTATATGTATCAAGAGGATTATTTTCAACCAATGAAAATGAGGTACTTTTATATAGAATACTAGACTTTAACCTTGAACGTACTCTATTTGATAAAATTTTAGGAGTTGGAACAATAAAGCTTATTACCTGTGACCCAACAGATAAGGAATTATATCTTGAAAAAATTAAAAAACCTAAAGAAATAAGAGATATGCTTAGTGACTTAGTTGAAAGACAAAGAAAAGAATTAAATATTAAAGGTAGAGAAATGTATGGAGTAGCAGGAAGAGTAAATGATGATGATGAAATACACCATATAGAAGAATATGATAATGACTAAGAACATTTTGTTCTTAGTCATTATTTTTATTCTATAGGAAATTATATATTTTGAAAACCATGGATAACTTGCTAAGTTAATAATAAAGCTTAATAAAAGAAACAAGTTTAAGAATTTCCTTTCGTTTAGTTAGAAAGTATTAATTATTACTTTGCGTTGACTTGGAGCCTGTCGACGGAAAAAGCAAAGTAATAATTAATACTTTTTTATATTATTTGCTTACTGAGATAACAGCAATATTATTTTTTGAATTTTTGGTATCCTTACCAGAACCAGTTATGTTTTTAAATAAATCTGCACAATTATTTCCATTTACAGAAGATAATGAATCCTCATATTTTCTGCTTTCAACCTTTGTTAATGTATATTTATTTTCATTATTTTTCTTAGCTATTATATCATATTTTTCTAAATTAAAATTCTCTATTATTTCTATAAGGTCTTCTGGATAATTAGGATAGGTAGCATAACCACAGTTATATACTGCATAACAAGCTTCTATATAATTAGAAGTACGTCTTACTGCTTTATACCTTTTTGTAGAAAGGAGAGCTGTATGGTCTTTTATGCTTTCATAAAATGATGAATAAGCTTTAAAATCTGAGGTTATTATATAAGATGAGCAATCACTATTATATTCTTTAGTACTTAAATTTATAGTATCACCATTCCAATCATCAAAGGCTTTTATGCCAAATAAATTATTAGCTTCACTTGAAAGAGAAGATTTACCCCACCCACTTTCTAAAATAGCCTGAGCAATAGTAAGACTAGGAAGTATATGATTAGTTTTATAACCCTCTAAAGCACCTTCCTCTATACTAGATATAAACTTTTCTTGTCCTTCAGTTAAAGCATACGAACTTTTCACATTACATTTCATTACTATCGAAGTTATAAGCAAAGATGTTATTGATGACAATATTATCCTTTTCTTCATTTTATTTAACCTCCGTAAAACCAAAATATCTATTCTATGGTAAAAATTTAAAATTATGTATAATATATTACAATAAAATAATAAATTTGTAAATATATAGAAATAAAAAATACAAAATAAAAAAATAGTTGTCTTATTAATAGATAATAAATTTCTAAGTAAACAACTATTTTTTTATTGCATAGGAATTATATAAGTTGAATAACTATGTATGAATTATTAAGATTATTAATAAAGCTTTATGTAAGAAAAAATTTAGAAAATTTCTTTCATTATAGTTTAGAAAGTATAAATTATTACCTCATATTGACTCTTAGGTTATTACTGCAGAAGATAAAGCAATAATTTTATATTTTATTATTTAAGCTTAATATTAAAAACTTTGTTTATTGAAACAAGTCTAATATTACCCTATTTTCCAAGGTAAATAAGATCTTTTTCTTTATATTCTCAAGATTAATTTTAGAAATATCTATATTATATCTATGTGTCAAAATATCACCTGTTAATATGTCAAATACTATAGTATCATCAAAATTTTCTTTAGTTGAATCTTGTTTTATTATTTTTAAATCTCCATCTCCTTTAGTAATATCTTTAAGTAAGTCTGTTCCAAGTTCAGAAAAGAAAAGACCAATAAGCATATTTAATTTTTCTAAAATATGGCTATGCTCTCTTTTTTCAATAAGCTTATCAAGAACAAAAGTTGTAAAAAAGACTTCCATTGGAACAAAGGCTATATCTGATACAAGAAATATTGAAGTGTGATGAGCATCTTGAAATATAAGATAGTGAATGTAATGTAGAAAATTATATTTATATTAAATTTACATAATTTTTAACAAAACTAAAAAGCGACATAATATAGTAAAAAATAAAATTGCATAAAGAATTTATAGAAAAAAATGGATTGTTTTTATTTTATAAAAACATTTACAATTTAAAAATTTTTTTAAATTAAAATAATAAATTATCAAAAAACGCTATTGTTTTACAAATAAAGCTATGCTATAATAAAAACTATAAAGCAGGTTACAGAAATTTACTTTAATAAATCGTCTTGGAAAAATTGAAATAAATATATTTTTGATAAATGTTGTAAACGATATTTTATTGATGAAAGTAATACAAGTATAATCTGTTATTTAAAATGATATACACTTTGAGGGGGATTAAAAAATGAAAAATGTAAGAAGAGTTTTAGCAATATCTTTAATGGCAGTAGTAGGAGCATCAGCATTAGTAGGGTGTGGAGGAGAAAGTTCTAGTGATGGAGGAAGCTCAAGTAGCAAGGGAAAAGTAGAAGTAAGCATATTCCAATATAAAGTTGAACAAAAGGATGCTTTTGAAAAGGCAGCAGAACAATATGAAAAATCACATGATGGAGTATCAATTGATATTAAAACTGTTGGTGGTGGAGATGATTATGGTTCAGCATTAAAAGCTCAATTCCAAAGTGGAAGCGAACCAACTATATATAACATTGGAGGACCTCAAGATGTTCAAGACTGGACAGGAAAGCTTGAAGATTTAACAAATGATGACTTAACAAAGCAAGCAGTTGATAATACTTTAGGAGCTGTTACAGTTGATGGAAAAGTTTATGGATATCCATTAACACTTGAAGGATATGGATTCATATATAATAAAGCAATATTTGAAAAAGCTGGAATCGATGCTTCTAAGATAGTAACATTTGCAGATTTAGAAAGTGCAGTTAAAACTTTAGATTCTAAGAAAAAAGAATTAGGATTAGATAGTGTATTCTGTCTTCCAGCAAAGGAACAATGGGTTATAGGTCTTCACACTTCTAACTTAGCATTTGCAAATGAATTTGCTAGTGGAACAGACGCATTTAATGCAAAGGAAATAGAATTTAAATATGCTGACCAATTAAAGAAAATTCTTGATATACAAGCAGACTATGGTTTACAACCAGATGGAACTAAGAGTTCTGTAAATGGTGTTGATTATTCAACTCAAGTTGAAAAAGAATTCTCTCTTGGAAAGGTTGCAATGATTCAACAAGGTAACTGGATATATGGAAGCGTAGCAGGAATTGATGAAGAATTGGCTAAAAATATAGGAATGATTCCAATACCAGTAGATGGAGTAGCAGAAGGAAAACTTCCTGTTGGAGTACCTATGTATTGGGGAGTAAACTCAAATAAGAGTGATGCAGAAAAGAAAGCAGCTAAAGATTTCTTAAATTGGTTATACACTTCTGATGAAGGTAAAAAGATTATAATAGAAGATTGTGGATTTATTCCAGCATACAAGGGATATGATTCAGATGCATTACAACCAACAGATCCATTAGCAAAAGCTGTTTCTCAATATGCAGCAGATGGAAAGACTTTACCATGGGTATTCATGGGATATCCAACTGGATTTGGTGAAACTCAATTAGGTGCAGGAATGCAAAGCTACTTTGCAGGTGAAAAAACTTGGGATCAAGTAGTTGAACAAGCTAAAGCTGATTGGAAAGCAGATAGACAATAATTTAAATTTTAAGGCAGGAGCTCTTAGCTTGCTCCTGCTTTTTAAAATTAATTTACAGGTAAAAGAGGGGTTAATATGAAGAAAAAAAATATATCATTCTGGCTATTTCTACTACCAGTTTTAGTAGCATTTTCAATGGTAGTTTTAATACCATTTGTTATGGGTGTGTATTATTCACTAACAGATTGGAATGGAATATCCGATGTAATAAACTTTGTGGGTCTTAAAAACTTTAAAGATGCATTTGCTGATGAAGGTTTTAGACATTCATTTTGGTTTACAACTAAATTTACTATAGTTTCAGTTATTACTTTAAATATTATGGGATTTTCACTTGCAATGCTTGTAACAAGAAAATTTAAGGGAGCAGAAATATTAAAAACAATATTCTTTATGCCTAATCTTATTGGAGGACTTATTTTAGGATTTATATGGCAATTTATATTCCAAGAAGTTTTTGCAGCTATTGGAAAAGCTTTAGATGTACAGTGGTTACAAGGATGGCTTTCAAATGAAAAAACAGGATTTTGGGGATTAGTAATTCTTATGTGCTGGCAGATGGCTGGATATTTAATGATAATATATATAGCAGGTATTCAAGGAATTTCTAATGATGTTATAGAAGCTTCAACAATTGATGGAGCAAATGCATGGCAAAGAATGAAGTATATAGTTTTACCATTAGTAAGACCTTCATTTACAGTAAGTATATTTTTAACATTATCAAATTCATTTAAGTTATATGACCAAAACCTTTCATTAACAGCAGGTGGTCCAAGTAATAAAACACAAATGCTTGCAATGAATATACTTCAAACTGGACAAAAATTTAATAATATGGGACAAGCTCAAGCAAAGGCAATAATTCTTCTTCTTGTAGTTGGAGTAATTTCATTGATTCAAGTGTATGTTTCTAAGAAAGGAGAGGTTGAGGCATAATGGCAAAAGTTAAATATAGTGAAGAAGTAACAAAAACTCAGAAAACTTTAAAAGTAGTATTAACAATTATAGGAATAATTTTGGGAATAGGGTTTGTAGCTCCATTTTTAATAATTCTTATTAACTCCTTTAAAACAAAAAAGGAATTGTTTACTAGTGTCTTAGCACTACCACAAGAAATATCAAAAGGATTTGAAAATTATAAGACTGCTTTTGAAAGACTAGATTTTGTTAGATCATTTGGAACATCATTGTTTATAACAGCTTGTAGTATTATACTTATAATAATATGTACTTCTATGGCAGCTTGGATGCTTCAAAGAACAAAATCAAAAGTAAGTGATTTTATATTAATGTTAATGGTTATTTCAATGCTTATACCTTTCCAAGCAGTAATGCTTCCATTAGTAAGAATTATGGGAAAGATAGGATTCTTAAATCAATATGGATTAATATTTATGTACTTAGGTTTCCAAGGTGCTATGTCAACGTTTTTATATCATGGATTTGTAAAAAATATTCCTAGAGACTTAGATGAAGCAGCAGTAATTGATGGATGTAATACTTTTCAAACATTTTGGTTTATTATATTCCCATTACTTAAGCCAATAACAGTAACAGTTGCAATATTAAATTTAGTTGCAATATGGAATGACTATTTACTTCCATCATTAGTTATAGGAGGAAAAACAGAAACAATTCCATTAAAGACATTCTTATTCTTTGGTGAATATACAAAACAATGGCATCTAGCTTTAGCAGGATTAGTTATTACAATTTTACCAGTTTTAATTTTCTATTTCTTCGCTCAAAAGCAAGTTTTAAGCTCTATGGTAGAAGGAAGCGTAAAATAATACAAAAAGTTACAAAATACCTATGTTTTCACAAAAAATATAGGTATTTTGTTTTACATAAAATTAACTTATTTAAAATAATTGATTAATATTAAAATGTTACGATACTAATGTTTTATATACAAATATTATTTTAAATGAGGGAAAAGGAATGAAAAAAAGAACAAAAAGAATTATTAACAGTGCATTATGTTTAACAACAGTTTCAGCAATGCTGTTAGGAAATGGAAATAACTTTGTTTTAAGTCATGCAGAGGATGTTTATGTAGAAGTAAAAGGATTATCTCATAATGGGACATTTAGTGTTGATAGTTTAACATTACAACCTGGAGAAACCACATCATCTATCAATTTGAACTGGTATGCTCCAGAGGGAACAACACAATCAAAGATTCAATTTGGTAATGAAGTTTATGATGTATCAGTAAATCAATTAACACCACCAACTGAAGTGAAAGAAGATAAATATAAAGATACAGGTAAGCTTGTATGTAAAACTTCCATTAATGGCTTACAACCAAATACAAAATATACATACCCATCATCAAATAATTTTTCTTTTGGATTTACAAGTGATCCCCAAATAAAATAAAATAATGAGACTAATAGTAATGGATGGAATCCAAGTGATGGAACTAACAAAACTGGCTGGGCACAAATGATGAAAGAACTAGAAGAACAAAATGTTGATTTAGTTGTGTCAGCTGGAGACCAAGTGGAAGACCAAAGCTGGGGAAAATCTAGTGAATATGAAGCATTTTTTGCACCTGAACAAATGACTTCAATTCCTTATGCACCTGCAGTAGGTAACCATGATAGACATTATATGTTTGCAGACCATTTTAACTTGCCAAATGAAATGAATACCTTAAATGAAGTAAAGACAACATTTAGAGGACAAAATAGTGGAACAAGTCAAAGTCATGGTAATTATATTCAAGCCACAAATGATGAAATCGCTAATAATAGTGCTTCTAATGGAGTAACACCTAACAGTGAAGGACAATATGATTTTACTGAACGTCGTGAAATGGAAACAAGAGGAAATTATTACTATTTGTATAACAATGTATTGTTTGTAACTCTTAATACTGGAGCATACCCTGGTGGAATGGAGATAATCCATCTGCACCAAGTGCTAATAAAGATAATTAGAACCTGAATATATTGCTGTAAGTGATAAGAATGCATATATTTCTCTTCAAGAAGCAAATGCAATTGCAGTATTAGATTTAAATACTAATAAAATTAAAGATATTTATTCTGCAGGGTATGAAGATTATAGTAAAGTAGCTATAGATATTGATAAAAAAGATGAAAAATATGATACAAAAACCTATGAATCATTAAGAGGTATTCGTATGCCTGATGGTATATCTGTTTATACTGTAGATGGTGTAGATTATTTACTTACTGCTAATGAAGGTGATAGCAGAGAATGGGGAAATTATCTTAATGAAGATGAACGTAATTTTGGTAAGGGAAAAACATCACCTACTGGAAAGATTACTGCTGAAAATAGTGGTTTAACTGGAAAAGTTGTATTCTTTGATACTAGTGATTATGATGGCTTAGATAGTGAAAATGATTATTTATTTGGTGGAAGGTCATTTACAATTTATAAGATTGGGGATAACTCTGTAACAGAAGTCTTTACAAGTAAAAATGATTTTGAATCAAAGACTTCAGAATATATTCCTGATTACTTTAATTGTTCTAATGATGATAAAACAATAGATGACCGTTCAGGTAAAAAAGGTCCAGAAGCTGAAACAGTTATAATAGGACAAATTGAAGATAAAACTTATGCATTTGTTGGATTAGAAAGAATTGGCGGAATTATGGTTTATGATATTACTGAACCGGATAAGGCAACTTTTGTAAATTATATTAACTCTCGTGATTTTAGTTCAGATATAGCTGGGGATGACTCTCCAGAAGGATTACATTTTATTTCTGGTGA
>CACZYK010000089.1 GCA_902785295.1 uncultured Clostridium sp. | reverse complement strand
AACTCTAAACCAAAGCATATTTTCTCTCCTTTCTGCTACTGTTTTTATATTTAATAAATGCTTTGGACCTACATTTTCTGAAATAGAATTTCCACCCCAAGAACCACAACCTAAAGTTAAAGATGGTGCAAGCTTAAAATTATAAATATCACCTATAGCCCCTTGAGAAGCTGGCATATTTATTAATGTCCTTGCAGTTTTCATAGTTTCTCCAAACTTAGCTATTCTGTCTTTAGATTTTATTTGGTCTGTATATAAAATTGATGTGTGACCAAAACCTCCAAGTTCAATTAGCCTACTAGCTTTTTCTAAGGCTTCATCAAAGCTACTAACCTTATACATAGCAAGTATTGGAGATAATTTTTCATGAGCAAAAGCCTCTTCTAGTTCTACAGATTCCACTTCTCCAATTAAAACCTTTGTATTTTCTGGCACTTCAATGTCTGCAAGTTTTCCAATATTATAAGCTGATTGCCCTACAATTTCTGAATTTAAAGCTCCACTTTCAGTTAAAATAGTTTTTCTAAGCTTATCTTTTTCTTGTTTATTTAAAATATCTTGTCATATACAGAGTCCATAACAATTATACTTTGCTCAGAAGCACATACAACTCCATTATCAAAGGTTTTTGAAAGAAGAATAGAATTTACTGCCATTTTTATGTGAGCAGTTTCATCTATTATTGCTGGAGTATTTCCTGCACCAACTCCTATAGCTGGTTTTCCTGATGAGTAAGCAGCTTTAACCATACCAGGTCCTCCAGTTGCTAAAATAATGTCACTTTCTTCCATAACCCTTTTAGATAATTCTACTGAAGGCTCATCTATCCAACCTATTATTCCTTCTGGTGCTCCTGCTTTAACTGCTGCCTCTAAAACTATTTTAGCAGCAGCTATTGTAGAATTTTTTGCTCTTGGATGAGGACTTATAATAATTGCATTTCTTGTTTTTAGAGCTATTAATGTTTTAAAAATAGCAGTTGATGTTGGATTAGTTGTTGGAACTATTGCTGCAATAACCCCTATAGGCTCTGCAACTTTACTTATTCCAAAAGTTTCGTCTCTATCTATAACCCCACAGGTTTTCATATCTTTATATTGATTGTATATATATTCTGCTGAAAAATGATTTTTTATAACCTTATCTTCGACAATACCCATTTTTGTTTCTTCTACTGCCATCTTAGCTAATTTTATTCTTGAATCATTAGCTGCCATGGTAGCTGCTCTAAATATTTCATCAACCTTTTCTTGAGTGTATCCTGAAAATATCCTTTGTGCTTCTCTTAATTTATTTATTCTCTGTAACAAACTTTCAACATCAATAACTTTCATAAAATCGACCTCCTACCTATATAAATTAGTTATACCCTAATAAGTAAATTTTATTCTTACTTACTAGGGTATATTTTTCTTTGCTCAGAGTTTTATTAAATATTTTAATTTGCACTATTTACAGAGCTGCATTAGAATCTGCAATAATAAGGTCTACAGTTAACAAAATACATATACAAAGAATAGTATATTGTTCATCTTTTATATTTATTACTCATTCATTTATAGGCTAAAAATTAAAACCATTCCAACCCCAATTACTTACCTCTTCATATTTTACATATACCTTGTCTTTAGGTATATTTAATTCTTCCTCATAAATTTTACATATTTCCACTGTTAATTTTTCATAAGCTTCACTGCTTGCTTTTCCAAAAAGCTTAACTTCAATAAATGCACCTTTTTCAAGCTTTTCCCCTGCAAAATATAATTTGTAATTATCCTCAAAGCCTATCATTAAATACTGTTCACTTTTTCCTAAAAGTTCTATTGCTTTTCCTAACTTTTCTTTTATAGCTTTTTCCTTTTCCTCTGATATTTTTACTGTTACTTTATTTCCTATAAATGGCATTTGTTTCATTTCCCCTTTCATATCTTTATGTTATAATTTTACCATAAAGAAATAAAAGGAGTATACATATGAATAAAAATTTAGTTTTCTTTGATATTGATGGAACCCTAATTAATGAGCAAACTCATATAATACCTGAAAGCACTAAAATTGCACTTAAAAAGCTTAAAGATAAAGGGAATCTTTCTTTTATAAATACTGGAAGACCTCTTTCTGAAATTACCCCTTTAATAAGAAGCTTAGACTTTGATGGATATTTATGTGGCTGTGGTACTTATATTGAATTTAATAATGAAGTTCTTTTTTATAAATCTATTGGCAAAAATCTTTCAAGAGAAATAGCAGATGATGTAGATAAGTTCAAATTAGAAGGAATTTTAGAAGGAAGAGACACTGTATACTTTGATAATTTTGAAAATATAAAACATAAAGATGTTTTAAGAATAATGGAACAACACAAAAGTGAAGGATTCTTTTATGGCTCAACATGGCATGAAGAAAATATTGAGATTGATAAATTTGTTATTTTTATAAATGAAGATAGTGACTTTAATAACTTCTATGAAAAATACAAAGATAGATTTGAATTTATAAAAAGAGCTGAAGATTTTTATGAAGTTATTCCGCTTGGATATTCAAAAGCCTCTGGCATAAAATACATATCAGAACATTTAAATATTCCTCTAGAAAATACATATGCCATAGGAGATAGCACAAACGACTTAGCTATGCTAGAATATGCCCACACATCAATTGCTATGGGCAATAGTACTCCTTCATTATTTGACAAGGTATCCTTTGTTACTAAGGACATTGATGAAGATGGTATATATTATGCTTTAGAACATTATAAACTAATATAATTAATTTATTATTAACTGAAATGAGGTGAAACTATGAATATAACTAAAGCTGAATTTGAAAATTATCCTACAGTTGATTATGTTTTAAGTGAATACTTATATAAATATAAAATTCATTTAGATAAGTGTGTAGAAAAATATAATCATGATTCTTATAAAGTTCTTTATTATAATGTTCACCTTTTTGATAAATTCTTATATTTAAAATATAAAGATAGTGACTTTAAAATTAATGACCTTAAAGAAAAAGATATTGAAGAATTTTTAGAATTTTGTGGAAAGGTAATAAAAAACAAGCCAATAACAATTAACTCAAAGCTTGTTTCTATAAGGCTTTTAATGAAATATATATGCAAATATCATGAGGGGATTTTTAAATATAATATTTCTCTTCAAGTTCCAAAAATAAGAATGGAACAAACTCCTCCAGAATACATCAAATATAGTGATATTAACCTTATTTTAAGTAAGCTTAGGGAAAATAATTATGGAATACGAGAAGTTTGTATATGCAAAATTATAATGACCTGTGGAATTAAAGTAACTGAAGTTTTCAAATTAAAGATGAGTAATATTGATATGGAAAATAAGTTTTTAAATGTTTTAATAAACAATGAAAAAGCCTCTTACCCTATCGTTGACACCTTATACACAGATTTAAAAGATTATTTATCCTTAAGAAGTACAATTAAAACTAATTCTGAATATTTGTTTTTAAATAATTTTGGAACTCCAAAAACTATACGTTCTTTTCAAATGGCTTTCAGAAAAGCTGTAATAGATTGCAATCTTTCTAAAGCTTATACTGCACAAAATCTTCGTGGAAGCTTTATGTATGCTATGGGAGATGTGGTTGATGATGAAATGGAGCTTCAGGATATTACTGGTCAAAAAAATGTAAAACAATATATTAAAATTAAAGAAAATCCTTTAAATAATATAAAATAACAAATAATATAATTTATAATTAAAAAGAGGATTGTTACACAAGAAGTTTTATCCAAGATAATTGTAAACATTCTTAATGTGACAATCCTTTTATTTTCATAATGTATTATTAATAATAACACACAACAGGCATAGCTTTTTCAACTTTTTCAAATATTATTGCTGCATTTTCAGGTGGAAGATTTACACAACCATGAGAACCATTTGTTAGATATATATTTCCTCCAAATTGACCATATCTCCAATCTGCATCATGAAGACCAATATTCCCATTAAAAGGCATCCAATAACTTACTTTAGAATTATATCCCTGTCCAATTAATGTAGCATTTCTCTCTTTATAGGTTATTTGATAAACTCCTGCTGGTGTTCCATAATTTAAGCTCATATTTCCACTTACACAATCAGATTCAGCTACCATCTCTCCATCGTTATAAACCCATACATGCTGTTTTGTTAAATCAATCTCTACATAAGAATTTCCTATATCATTAACATCACGAGATTTTGCTGTTTGGGAATACATTGGCTCTCTGGTTTCATTAGTTCCTGATTTTATATCTTCTAATATTTTTTGTATTTCCTGAGTTTTATCAATTACCCAACCATAATCACCACCACTTACTTTAATTGTAGTTCCACTAGATGTTTTAAAATCTCTTGTATTTCCAAAAGTATTATAAGAAGAGGCTAAACTTGTAACATAATCCTTAACCATAATTTCATTTATACTTATATCTAAATCCTCATTTAATGAAATCCAATTATGAATTATATCTCCATTTAAAATTTCTTGCCTATCTCCAAATTGATAAATTATTTTTGTAGAAACGTATTTATCTGCAGTTTCCTTTGCCTTTTTAAGTTCTTCAGACTCTAAAGTATACTTAGGCTTTTCATAACAATCAGTTTTTTCAAGATTAATTGTATAATTACCCATATCTATACTTTCTTTTATTGCTTTTAATAATTGTTCTTTTTTTACCTTAGTACCACTTTCCTCTTCTATTATTTTATATTCTCCATTTTCATATTGAAGATATGCACTTTTAGGCTCTATTATATTTTCTTCATTAAAGCATTGAAGTTTATCTACCTGTTGCTCTAATAAAGATTCATCACAAGATAATGATATATGCATGTTAGAATCTTCTTTATTAAAAGGTGAAAAAATCCACCCAAAAGCATTTTGTCCTTCTTTTAATTTTTCTACTTTACTATCTAATGCATATTTTAAATTAATATCCTTCCCTTTTATTCTCTCTTCTACTCCATTTCTTTCTTCTAATTTTAATGATGTTGCATTTATATTAGCTAATAATAAGTTATTTGCTTTGTTGACATTCATGCCTGAAACATCAATACCATTAATAGTAGAATTAAAATGAAAATGGCTTATGAAAAATAGAGAAATTCCTATATATACAACAAGTAAAATAGAAAAAGTTATTAAAATACTTTTTAATATAATAGATTTATTTCTTTTTATAGCTCCTGAAATAACTCCTTTTGTTTTTACTTTTTCCATAAATATTTCCCCCTTAATTTCTGCCTATATATCCATAGTAATTACAATATTTATTGTATCACATTATTTCATATTTTTTACAATTATTTTTCACTTGTAACCAATATTTAATAATTATTATGTTTTTATTTCTTACATATTAAGACTATCACTTTATACTTCATTTTTAAATAGCTTTCTTCCTATTTTTATTATAAAATATAATTAATTTTTAAAAGTAGGTGATTAATATGCAAAAACTTCTAAGTAAATTAAGGCAGGCAATAAATGATTTTAATCTTATTGAAGAGGGAGATAAAATAGCTATAGGATTATCAGGAGGAAAAGATAGCATCACTCTTCTTCATCTTTTAAATTCATATAAAAATTTTGCTCCATATAAATTTGATATTATTGCAATAACTATTAATCCTGGAGGAGTTGACAATTCTCCTCTTGAAAAACTATGTAAAGATATTAATGTGCCTTTTCATGAAATACAAAGCAATATAAAGGAAATAGTATTTGATTTAAGAAAGGAAAAAAATCCGTGTTCTCTTTGTGCTAACCTTAGACGTGGTGCTTTAAATGATACTGCTGAAAAGCTTGGATGTAATAAAATTGCTTTAGGACATCATAAAGATGATGCTTTAGAAACTCTTATGCTTTCTATTTGTTATGAAGGGCGTATAAATTGTTTCTCTCCTAAGAGCTTTATGGAACAAAATAAAGTTACTATTATACGTCCTATGGTTTATATTGAGGAAGAATCAATTAAAAATGTATCAAAAAAATATGACTTCCCAATAATAAAAAATCCATGTCCTGCTGATGGAAAAACAAAAAGAGAAGATATGAAAAACTTGATTAAGGATTTAAATAAAAAAATACCTGGCTTTAAGAAAAATTTATTTGGATGCCTTAATAATTCTAAACAACTTTTTATATGGGACAAAGAAAAAATTTATTAAAAAGGAGTGCTTATTTATACACTCCTTCACCTCTTGGATAAATCTCCTCTATTTCATCTGAGTCTATAGGTGATACATATATTGTTAAAATTCCTTCTTTGTTTATGTATATTACGAAGCTCTTATTTGGGTCAAGCTTTGTATATTTAGAATAGTAATTTGTTTTTTGTTCTAACTTATTTTTTATTTTATAAATATATTTTATGTCTATTTTATTTCCTAATTCATCTTCTTCCTCTAAAGGATTATCTGATAAATCTATATAAATACCTTGCTTAGGAGCTTCAATTTCATCTAATATAAGAGCTTCTGATATGATATTATAAATATTTTTAGCATTAGCTACATCAGCCATCTTTTTAGCAGAATTTATTATACCCTCTATTTTTGGATATAAAGCATATATAACTCCTCCTATTATTAAAGCTATGGCTATTCTTTTTATCCATTTTAATACCTTATTCTCTTGTGAATATGATTCCTCCATATTATAAGCCCCCAAACATATTTTTTTTAAATATTTAATATGATTTTATTATATCATAAATTTAAAGGTTTTCTATCGCTTATTTTCAAATATTCTTAATTTTCTTTCAAAACTTTTTTAAGATATGATTATACATATTTATAAGCCAAGATATTATATCGTTATAGTTAGTTCCCTTAACTTCTAATATTTCCTTTCCATAAGGTTTAAAAATATCTTCTAAAAACTCTTCTTTTAAAGTTCCTGCAAAAGGTCTATCTACTAATTCGTTTTTTAACTGCCTTATAACATAATTTAATATTTCTTCTGAATCACCATATACTGTTTGATATTCTAAACTAGGATTAAACTTCACACTTGAAAATAAACTTAATCCATTATCATATAATCTATATAATTTTACATATGAATTAATCTTATAAAATCCAAAATTAGTTAAATTTCTGTCCATCTGCCTAGTTAGTATGTCAAATAAAAACATCCTTAAAAAATCAATACGTACTCTTTTGTCTATATCTTTCATTACTAATTTTTTATATATTACTTCGATATTTCTACTATCAGTGTTTAAAAAAGCATCTGCGTGAATTAAATCTATATTTTCATCAATAAATGATAAACTTAATCCATTTCCAAGATACTTAGCTTCTGCACAATTTACTCCTAAATTACGAGCTATTAAATAACATAGTTCTTCTGATATGCCATCAAAAGTATTATGTTGTAATGAATGTTTTAAAATTGCTAGATTTCCATTTACTCTTACTATAGATTTTTCACATGCTCCTATAAGATTTATATTATTATAGCTTTTATTTATTGTAAGATATTTTTTATATAAATCAACTTCTGGTATTTCTTTATCTATAGTTAATAGCAAATCCCAAGGACTATTATCAAATTCATTTTCTGTTACCCATAGTCTATCTTTAACATTCATACCTTTAGTTTTTAAAAATAATTCCCAATACCACATTGAGCCACTATCATCTATGTTAAGAGATTTTAATATTTTATTTAAACCTACTTGAGCATTTGGTCTTACTCTTTCTTTTATCCATTCTATTAATTCATCTCCAAATAATATATTTTTTGTATATTTATCAAAAAATAAATCTGGCCTTAATATTTCTAATTGCTTTGGTATATTATTTTCTACATTTAATAATCCTACGGTTATATCATGATATTTCAAAAATAATATCTTTTCACTCATTTTTCTTACCTCTTCTTTGATTATTTTCATTAAAAATTATTATCTATAATTATATATTATTAAAGTATTAGTGTAAATTTTTAAATCAAATACTAAAACATTAAAGAGGAAATTTATTTATATTTTCTAAAAGCTGCTTGAAATTATTACCTCATATAATTATTTACTAATTCATAGCATCTGTTTTTTGTAGTTTCTGTTAAGGAAGAAACATATGCTATTGGCTGTAGGGTACCTCCTTCAAATTTTTTTGCTTCATTTTCAGCAGTTTCATCTCTATATTTTATTCTGTAAGTTGAGTTTTCAACAAATTATATATCTCATTTAACATGTCATCCCAACTTTTATATCTAGTATTTTCTGCTTCTTTCATTTCAATAGTTGTAATTCCTTCATTTACTGAAGTTTTTAAATACTCATCTAAAGAATCAAGTTTTTTTAAATATTCTTCCTTATAACTCTTTTTTTCCTCATCTTCTTTATTGGTTATTTCTGTTGATGTTTCATTATTTACTACTGTTTCTGTTGATATTTCATTACTTGATACTGTCTTTGTATCCACTGTTTCTGTTGATGTTTCATTATTTACTGCTGTTTCATTATTTTTTTCTTCACTATTTTTAGTGCATCCTACCATAACTAATGATAATGATAATGATATTAATACTAAAATAATCTTCTTTTTCATAATTATCCCTCTTTTATCATTTAGACTTAATTAATACTTTAAAACATTTTTAATTGTTCAATACTTTACTAATTTATTTTTTTCATATTCTTTAAGCATAATTCTCCAATCTTCCTTAAGCTTTTTCTTAAGCCAATCAGGAGAAATTATTTTTATATTCCCAGCATAACTTCTAAACCAAGGTATCATTTCATAACAATCATTTACCTTTTTTATAACTCTAAACTTTTCCCCTTCATCAATTATTTCTGCTTCACCAATCTCACTTTTTATTTTATTTAAAATATACATATCCTCTTTGTCTTTTATAATTACATAAAATTCAAGCTTTTGATGCTCCCCACTATAATTTTTAGGAACACTTGACCAGCTTTTTTCCATTGTTTCTTTGTAATGCTCATCTAAAGAATCTTTTTCATATTTATCTTTTAATTCCTTAACATCTTTTATTCTATCAAGCCTTGAAAGAACACATTTGTTATTATTGGTAAAAGAAACAAGATAATATCTTCCACAATTACTGTCATATCTTATTTTATATGGCTTTAATATTTCATTTTCATGCCTTTTTCTTCTATAGCTTTTTATATTTCCGTCTAAAATTATCTTTTTTTCTTCATTTATTACATTTAAAAGCTTATATAATACTTCCTCTTCTATTACTGGATGAAAGTGTAAGTCTCTATATTGAAAGCAATCCTCATTATTTATTGATATTCCTCTTTCAAATAATAAATAATCTGACAAAGTTTCACTAAAATAATGTCCACACATATTAGGTAAAACAATATTTCTGTATAAATTTGAAATATAATAAAGAGTTTTCACCTCATCATCACTAAAATCCTTTAAAATATCCTCTGATATAGAATATACATTATTTCGTCCTTGCTTTTTACATGAAGTAAGCTCCATTTCTTTATTTAACTCTTTAAGCTTTCTTTCTATAGTTTTACTACTTATATTTTCATATTCTATAAGCTCCTTATCAATTAAAAACTCCTCTATTTCGCCAAAGGACATAGGTTTATTATTATAATTTAGTGTTATAAGAAGATAATGATATAAAATTAAATCAGTTTTTGTAAAACTTTTACTAAAATACGTCTCTACTAAAAAGTTTTTTGTATTTGAAACAGAATCATAACTTAAATTTAAAAGCTTACTTCTTCCATCCCTTTCTTCCTTTATAAAATCATTTTTTATGTAATACTGAATTCTCCCCATTTCATATTTAAGCTTTCTTGTACTTTTTCCATTCTTCTCCTCTAAAGCTTCTCTTGAAAAGCATCCATATAAAAATATGTCCCTTAATATTTCCCTTATATTATTATAATGCTTAATAAACTCTGAAAACAAAACCTTCCCCCCTTTATCTATATTAAAAGCTTATATACATACTATATTTATAATACATTCTATGTTATAAATTACTATCTTAAACTACATTAAAATTTTATATTATCAGGCTTACGCCAATTCAAAATTACTTTATCATCTATCTTTAATTACATTGAAAGTTCATATGCACGTTTTATTCTTTCTATTATTGTCTCTATAATATCTTTTGGAGATTTTACCTTAACATATGGTCCTAAGGAAATTATTTTTCTTATTACCTCTTCTTTTTGAAAGCTATAATAATAAAGTTCTATTTCATAAACATTTTTTTCTATAACTCTTGCATATCTTTCATAGGATGAAAAACTCATAAAAAACCTCTCCATTGCACATTTTTCGTCTTTAACCTGAAGGATTATAGGTTCATCTACATATTTATTCTTAATTTTCATAAGTATATCTTCTCTTAAAATTTCTTCTTTTATATTCTCTTCTAAGGATATTTCTGTTAAACTATCCATTACTGTCATAATTGGTCTTTTTTCTTCTACTGAGTAAAATGAAACTCTAAATTTATCATCTTTTAATGAATATTCTATTCTAATAGGAATGGCCTTTTGATTTTTATATATGTTTCCATTTTTATCTATGTTAGTGTATTTTATATATCTATGCTCTACAATTCCCTTTAAAATTACAAAAAACTTTTCTCTAAACTCCTTATCTTCTACATTTTCTAAAGATACAATACTATTTGTTATATCAATATTTCCATAGCTTAAATTTTTTACATCCTTTAATGCTTCTTCAAGCTTATTTACAATATCTTTTCCTAGTAAAGTTCTTGCTTTCTCATTACTTATTAAATCCTTAAGCCATTGCTTTTCTAGAGAGGTAAATCTAACTTTTAAAGGAGCTTGTCCTTTATCAGTTATTATTGGATAATATTTTCCGTTTTCCTCTTTTAATAAATTAAGATTATTTTCCTTATCATAACATTTATTTAAAATCATTTGCCTTAAAGTACAGCCATTTTTATCGACAAATTCATAGTCATTATATCCACTTTCCTGTATTAATTTTATTATTTCCTCTTCAGTAATGCCATCTTTAGCTAAAGATAATATAGTAAATATCAAATGAAAATACTTGTTTTTATATTCATGAAATAACTCCATATAAAACATCCCCTTCCATTTTATTTGATAACCATTACAGTATATCATATCCACTAAATAACTAAAATGTAAAACAAAAAACCTTTCAAAGTTAATTAACAGCTTATCCTTAACTTAACAAATGATGTAATTTTCTTACAATAAAAATGTGTGAACTTATCACTTTTCTTGACATAATAAATCAAAGTCAATGTAAAGCAATAATTCACACCTTTTAATTAATTGAAAAAAAATTTCTAAATTATTTCTTTTATTAAATTTTATTATTTAACTTGGTATGGTGTCTAAAATTTAAAAACTCATATAATTTTTATCCTTGAGCTTTAAAATTATAAATAGGTTTTATTATCTCCAAAATTTCTACTGTTTCTTGTATATTATTTATAATTTCCTCCATAGGCTTATATACCATAGGAGCTTCATCTAAGGTATTTTCACTTATTGATGATGTAAATATTCCTTTCATGGAATCTTTAAATTCTTCTAAATTTAAAACTTCCTTTGCTTTTGTTCTACTCATAAGCCTTCCTGCTCCATGAGGTGCTGAATAGTTCCAATTTTCGTTTCCTTTTCCTATGCATATAAGGCTTCCATCTCTCATGTTTATTGGTATTAAAAGCTTTTCGCCCTTATATGCAGACACGCTTCCTTTCCTTATTATATTATCCTTAAAATTTATATAATTATGGGTTGTATTAAAAGATTCATAATCACTAAGAGATTTATTAAACATTCTTTTTAATATAATATCTGCTATTGTGTTTCTATTTAGTACTGCATATTCTTGGCATATATTCATATCATGCAAATATTCTTCTCTATACTTTCCACTTAAAAAGCATAGTTCCTTTGGATATGTTGGAAACATACTATCATATTTTTCTTTTAATTTCTTTAATTCTTTCTGAATCTCTTTTCTTCTTCCTTCTTTTTTAAAAGTATCTATAAGTTCATCTCTTTTTATGAAATAATCTTCCTTCCCACTACATAAATCTACAGCAAGCTTTTGATAATATTCTGCAACTTGAGTGCCTAAGTTTCTGCTTCCTGAGTGGATTATCAAGTATTTATTATCATTTTTATCTTTATCTATTTCTATGAAATGGTTTCCACCACCTAATGTTCCTATGCTTCTCTCTATTCTTTTTGAATTTCTTAACATTCTATAACAATAAAGATTTTGTAATTCTGGGTATCTTACCATTCTTCCTTCATGTACATTCATTCCTGAAGGAACATATTTTTTTATTGTTTCATCAAGCTTTTCTAAATCTATTTCCTCTTTTCCTAAAGAAATTGTAAGCATTCCACAACCAATGTCCACACCAACAATGTTAGGAATAATCTTATCCTTTAAGTCAGCAGTAAAGCCTATTACGCAGCTTTTTCCTGCATGAGTATCTGGCATTATTCTTATTTTACACCCCTTAGCAAAGGGTTGGCTACATAGTTCTTTTATCTGCTCCGTTGCCTCTTCTTCTATATCATCTGTAAAAATAATAGCTTCACTATATTCTCCCTTTACTATTTTCATTAAATTCACATCCTTTTATAAAATGTCACAATACTATTATATTTGTAAATATTCAATTTATTGTGCAATATTTTTACAATAATCTTCTTTAAAATAATAGTTTTCTATTTCATCTTTAAGAGAGCCTATCCCCTCTTCTACTCTTGGAATAAAATCTAAAACCTTTTCATTCCATCCTGCTAAAATATTTGTTTTTTCTCCAATAAACTGCTGAGTTCCATAGCCTTGCATATCTATAGAGTGAACCCATAAATCTGGATTTATATCTTTTCTATATTTATCTACCCAAGCTTGACATGTTCTTGAGTACCCTCTATTTATTTCATTATCTGAGAGCATTATTATCCTATCTACCTTAATTTTTTGATTTAATATATATTTTATAGGAAGAGTAAGGTCAGTCCAGCCACCTCCAACATATATTGATTCTGCATTTTTTAGTATTCCTTTACTTTTATCTAAATCATATAATACTAAACTATCATCAAATGTTACAGTTATTGCATCTTCACATATATAATTTGCTATAGCAAGCATTACAACTGCAATTTCAGAACATCTTATATTACTTCTATAGCTTATAGGACAATTCATAGAGGCAGAAACATCAGCTGCAATTAGTGTTCTTCCCTTTAATTTTTTGATATTTTTAACTGAATGCTTTATAGCCTCTTCTAAAGCCTCATAAGCTTTTTCTTCACATATTTTATCATCTTTTATTGATTTATATGCAGAATAAAATCTAAAAGGAAGCTGTTTGCTTTTTCTTACTCTCTCTTCACTTCTTATTATTTCAAAAGCCTTATCTATATTATAAGGCTTAGTATTTACAATATTCCTTAAATTTCTTAATAAAGCCATATAACCAACTAAGTTATTTTCAATCAAATATCCCCAAGTTTCTGCATTATTTCCTTTAGCTGATAAAATGGTTTCCCAAGTTTCTGGTGTTTTCATTCTATCTTCTAAAATTCTTTTAAATAACTCATTTTGTTCTTCATTTTTAGCCTTTGGATGAGTTAAACATAAGATATCTTTAAGCTTAACTTCCCCTTTTTTGTTGTTTTTTGCTAAAGAATATTCATTACTATAATAGTGCGTTTTTAATTACAAAATTTTACAGTTAGGTAGAAAGTGGGGTTCTAAGCTAATTTTAATGTTTTAAAAATTTCATTTATTGATGT
>CACZYK010000088.1 GCA_902785295.1 uncultured Clostridium sp. | reverse complement strand
TTTATAACAAAAACAGATACATTGAAACAGTAAGATAAAATCGTGAGATTTATCCGAATCATCTAGCATATATATTTGTATATGTTTTTAGTAGCAGAATTCTAGGTATGAAGGAATTTAACACAACAGGTCTTTGTAATCCTAATAAGCATTATATGGTTGATATAAGTGATAAGCTTGAGAATATAAAAAAGTTAGTAGAAAAGGAAAAATATTTTATAATAAATAGACCAAGGCAGTATGGAAAAACTACTACTTTGGTGGCTTTAGAGAATAATTTAAAAGACGAATATTTAGTTATAAGCATAAGTTTTGAGGGTACTGATATAAATAGCTTTTCAACTCCTCAAAATTTTTGTAACTTATTTGTAGAATTAGTTTCAGAAAACTTAGATTATGTAGATGAAAAATTAAGTGCATTGTTTGTAAGCTTTAGCAAAGATATAAATAGCTTAACAAACTTATCAAGAGCAATATCAAGATTTATAAAAGAAATAGATAAAGAGGTTATTCTTATAATAGATGAAGTTGATAAAAGTTCAGATAATCAAATGTTTTTAGACTTCTTAGGAATGCTTAGAAATAAATATCTTCAAAGAGAAGCAGGGTATGGTGTTACTTTTAAGTCTGTAATCTTAGCAGGAGTATATGATATAAAGAATTTTAATGTAGATATGAGTCTTTCAGAAAAAGGGATAGAGGGTATGCTTGAAGAGTATAAAAATGATAGAAAAATAGAATTAGATACTAAAAAAGCATCAAAGTTTATATATTTTTATACAAGTGGATATCCATTTTTAGTAAGTAGAATATGCCAAATAATAGATGAAAATTTAGGAGCTTCTTGGAATGAAGAAAATATGATAAGAGCAGTAAAATTGCTTTTATTAGAGAATAATACTTTATTTGATGACTTAGTAAAAAATATAGAAAATAATAAAGAATTAAAAGAATATATGTTTAACTTAATAATGAATGGAGCAAATACAACATATAATATTTATGATCAAGTAATAAGTATCACAAATATTTTTGGCTATTGTGTTCAGTCAGAAGGAAAAACAAAGATATCCAATAGAATTTTTGAACAATTTTTATATAATTATTTTTCAGCTATCTTAGAAAGAACAACAAATGTTAAAGAGTATAATAATAAAACTGATTTTATTGAAGGAAATGGACTAAATATAGAAAAAATAATGTTAAGATTTCAACAATTTATGAAAGAACAATATAGCCCTTTAGATTCTAAATTCATAGAGAGAGAAGGAAGATTATTATTTTTAGCATTTATACGTCCAATAATAAATGGAGTAGGCTTTGACTTCAAAGAAGTACAAATTTCAGAAGAAAAAAGATTAGACATAGTTATAACATACAATAATCATAAATATATAATAGAGCTTAAAATATGGCGTGGTGATAATTACCATCAAAAAGGCTTAAAGCAATTAGCAAATTATCTTGATATTAATAGGCTATTTGTTAGTTTTTAATTTTAATAAAAACAAAGAATACAAGAAAGAAGAAGTAATTATAGACAATAAAAAAATAACAATAGTATTTGTGTAATATAATAAAAGAAACATTAAAATAGTAAATAAAAATCCTTAGGAAACATGAAAAAATTTCCTGAGGATTTTTTTGATAAGCTTAGCATAACTTGCTTAGTTAATAAAATTAAATTTGCTTTTTACATACGATAAATAATAATATATAATAAATTAAAAGATTGAAAAAGGAGAATCATAGAATGAAGGAATTTAACACAACAGGTCTTTGTAATCCTAATAAACATTATATGGTTGATATAAGTAATAATCTTGAAAATATAAAAAAGTTAGTAGAAAAGGAAAAATATTTTATAATAAATAGACCTAGGCAGTATGGAAAGACTACTACTTTAGTGGCTTTAGAGAATAATTTAAAGGATGAATATTTAGTTATAAGCATAAGTTTTGAAGGGATTGGCAATGTTGTTTTTTCAACTGAAAGAGAGTTTTGTAGAAAATTTATAGAATTAATAGAGATTAATTTGGAGTATTCTAATGAAAACTTAAATAAGAAGTTGCTTGATTTAAGTAAAAATGTTGAAGATTTTGTATCTTTATCAAGAACAATATCTAGATTTATAAAAGAAATAGATAAAGAAGTTATCCTTATAATAGATGAAGTTGATAAAAGTTCAGATAATCAAATGTTTTTAGATTTCTTAGGGATGCTTAGAAATAAATATCTAGTTTAATGTAGATATGAGTCTTTCAGAAAAAGGGATAGAGGGTATGCTTGAAGAGTATAAAAATGATAGAAAAATAGAATTAGATACTAAAAAAGCATCAGAATTTATATATTTTTATACAAGTGGATATCCATTTTTAGTTAGTAGAATATGTCAAATAATAGATGAAGATTTAGGAGCTTCTTGGAATGAAGAAAATATGATAAGAGCAGTAAAGAAGCTTTTATTAGAGAATAATACTTTATTTGATGACTTAGTAAAAAATATGGAAAACAATAAGGAACTTCAAAATCTTATTGAAAGTATAGTGATTAATGGAAAAATTATAAGTTTTAATTTAAGTAATCCAATAATAAATTTAGGTACAATATTTGGAATCTTATCTGAGAGAGATAATAAGGTATCAATAAGCAATAGGATATATGAGCAATATATTTATGATTATTTATCATCTAAAATAGAAGTATCAAATAATGTTTTAGAAAAGTATAATTTTAAAAGTGACTTTATTGAAGGAAATGGATTAAATATAGAAAAGATATTACTAAGATTTCAACAATTTATGAAAGAACAATATAGTGAGAAAGATGAAAAATTTTTAGAAAGGGAAGGTAGATTACTTTTTTTAGCCTTTATAAAACCAATAATAAATGGAGTAGGTTTTGATTTCAAAGAAGTACAGATTTCAGAAGAAAAAAGGTTAGACATAGTTATAACATACAATAATCATAAATATATAATAGAACTTAAGATATGGCATGGTGATAATTACCACCAAAAAGGTTTAAAACAATTAGCAAATTACCTTGATATTAATGAGCAAAACAAAGGCTATTTGTTAGTTTTTAATTTTAATAAAAATAAAGAATATAAGAAAGAAGAAATAGTTATAGATAATAAAGAAATAACAATAGTATTTGTGTAATATAATAAAAGCAACATTAAAATAGCAAGTAAAAATCCTTAGGAAACATAAAAAATTTCCTAAGGATTTTTTTATACTATCAGGAAATTATATATTTTGAAAACTATGGATAACTTGTTTACTCAATAAAATGAAAAAGTTTAGAAAATCTTTAAACTTTCTAAAAAAGTTCTTTAGATATTAAATTTATAATTAAGTTAACAAATAGTATAAGTTAAAAATTATTTAAAGGAGGGAATAATAAAATGAAAAAGATGGGGAAATATATAACAATTCTTTTATTAGTTTGCAGTTATTTAATGGTTGGGTGTGGGAATAATTCTGAAAAAACTAAACTAGTATCTTTAGATAAAGTTAGAGAAGAAATTCCAAGTGTTTTAGAAGATATTAAAAATGGAGAATATAGCAATTTAGCAATAGAGGATATAAATGTTTCTATAACTGATAGTAATGAAATATATAAATTAAAAATAGGGTATAAAGATAATTATTTTGATGATAGAGAAAAGTTTGTAAAAGAAATACCTAATATTATAAAGTATCTTTTTCAAGATGATAATTTAGATGTAGATACAAACAAAATTAGAGAGTCTAATATGAATAAAAGTTATGAAAGCCTTTTATTAGATGCTGGAGAGGAGGTTCCAAATGAACCATTAGTAATTGAGTATCTAGATGAAGAAAGGTATTGTTTTTTTACTGGCTCATTTAGTCAGTTTTGGGTAGATAAAGGAAACTTAAAGAAACTATATGGTAATGGAAATGAAGATTTTCTTAGTTTTGTATCTGATAATTTTGAAGAAATAAGAAACTTTTCTATAAATAACAATATTGACTTTAAAAATGAAAAATATAAGTTAATTGATGGAGAATATAGTATTCAAGAAGCTGTAGATTATGTAGAAAATTATTATAATAATGAATTTAAGTATTCTTTTAATAAAGATTTATCTCTTGAAGTATATGAAATAGATGTACTTAAACTAGATGATAATACCTATGCTTACAATATGTTATATAGAGAAAAATATAATGGTATTCCCTTTGATGCACTTAGAAATGGAGCTGTTAGCTCTGATGCTGGAACTAGAAGATTTGATATGGGAAATTGTATAGTTTCTAATAAAGATAGTATAGAATTTAGAACAGGTGCGTATTCAAATGTAATAGTTACAGAAGAAGGGGATGGGATAAATAAAATCATTCCATTAGATGGTATAATTAAAAAAGTTTCAAATACATTAACTAATGAAACTTTATTTACAATTGAAAGTATAAATTTAATATATTCATTAGAGGGTAGAGACACTTTAGAAGCTACACCAGTATGGAAAATTACAGCATCTAATTCAAAGGATAATACAACACTTTTTATTTATTGTGATATTTTAACAGGAGAAGTTTCTACTGCTAATTTTCGTATGTAATTTAAGGAGATGAACAATAGATGAAACTATTTAGAAATATAAAAAATGATTTATCAATAATTATTAAGAATAAAGGATTTTGGCTATCTATAATAGTAACATTATTGTTATGTTTTACTGCAACTTTATATACAGATTCCTTAAATAAACAATATAGTGTAATAGAAGTTTTGTTAAGTTTTGATGAACAATTTATTCTTTCAGATATATCATATTCATCATTAAATGTAATGTTAATTTCAAGAGCAAGTAAATTGTTTATGTTTATTCCAATAGTAGCTACTTTCTCATTTGTTCAAGGAGTATGTGATGAGAAGAAAAGCAAATTTAAAAGAAGTGTAATTTTAAGAAGTGGAAAAATAAAATATCATATTGGAAAACTTATATCATCAATAATTAGTGGGGGCTTAGTTATTTCTTTAGGTTATTTACTATTTTGCATATTTATATATTTTCTTTTTCCTTCAATAAATGAATATGGCAAAGAAATAGCAGATACAAATATTTCAGAATTATTATTATACAACAAAGCAATTGTTACTTATTTTTATAATGCAATAGGTAGCATAGGCATAATATTATTAGCATTTATAGGTATGTTTTTATATGGTGCCTTTGCTACATTACCAACATTATTGTTATTATCCATAACAAATGATAAATATTTTTTAACTTGTTTACCATTTATATTTAAGTATAGCTTTGATATGTGGAGTAATAAGGTTTTATTTTCAACTATAAGTGGAGGAAATCTAAGTACAATAGATAAATGGATAATAGAAAATTGTAGGCTAGAAAATTTATATAATGTTTTTTCTTTAGATGGCAAATTAGAAAGCATAATATTTTATGTTACTTCATTAATGATTATAAGCATTATTTATTTAGTAGTAGTTAATAGGAGAGTGGATTATGGAGAATAAGGATGTTTCTATAAAAAAAATTCTAACAATAGCATCAGCTGAATACACAAAGTGGATATGTAACTCTAAAATGATTGTCCTTTTAGTTATGCTTATTTTTATAAAATCCTGTGCTATTGACCCATTATTAGAACATTGTGAAAAGATGAATGAAAAAATTAATATTATAGAACCATTTATAGCAATAGGAAATTCAAATATGCTTCTTCTCATTATACCAGCAGTATTTTTAGTATTAATGAGTGACTTTCCTAAAACAGATGGAAATTCTCTATTTTACATAATAAGATGTGGAAAAATAAATTGGTTTTTAGGGCAAATAGTATTTGCATTAATGAGTATATTATCTTTTTTAGGAGCTATCTTTCTATTAACAATAATATTAAGTGTAGGAAAAGGATATATTGGAACTAGTTGGAGTAATGTTATAACTAAATACAATACATTATTCCCTGATGATTCTTATAGTTTTGCTTCACAATTAATAGTAGGAAGAATATTTAATCAAATGTCTTTGTTAAAAGCATTTATTCACACATTTTTATTAATAAGTAGTTATTTATTTTTGATAATACTTATATTGATTGTATTTTTCTTAGTTAATCATAAAGAAATTGGAACGTTTATAAATAGCAGTATTATGGCACTAGGTTCAGCATTTACCTTTATTGAAACTAAAATAATGTGGATAACTCCAAGTGCAAATTCATTAATAGGATTACATTATACAGAGATATTTAGAAAACCTATAATGCCTGTTTATATCTCTTACTTATACTTTTTTATAGTTAATGTAATACTAATAATATTAAGTATAAAGTTAATTAAAAACTATAATATTTCTAACATAAAGGATGATGAGTAATATGGAAATAATTAAAGTAGAAAATGTATCATTAAAAATAAAGAAGGATATAATTTTAGATAAGATAAATGTAAACTTTGAAAAAGGAAAAATACATGGATTAATAGGGAGAAATGGCTCTGGAAAAACTATGCTTATGAAATGTATTTGTGGCTTTGTAAAAGTAACAAGTGGACAAGTTATTGTAGATAATAAAGTTGTAGGAAAAGACTGTGACTTTCCAGATAATATTGGAGTAATAATTGAAACACCAGGATTTATTCCTTATTATAGTGGATTTAGAAATTTAAAATTACTAGCAAAAATAAATAATAAAATAATAGATAATGATATAAAAAAATCTATGGAAAGTGTAGGATTAAATCCTAATTTAAAAAGAGCTGTTGGGAAATATAGCCTTGGAATGAGACAACGTTTAGGATTAGCTCAAGCTATTATGGAAAATCCTGAAATATTAATTTTAGATGAACCAATGAATGGATTAGATAAAGAAGGAGTACAAGATATGAGAAAGTATTTAATAGAACTTAGAAATCAAGGAAAAACAATAATCTTAGCATCACATTCAAGTGAAGATATATCAGTTTTATGCGATACAGTTAATGAAATGGATAAAGGAAAAATCAAAAAAATATCTTAAAATTATTATTCAATAATAAATGAAGTAGTTTTTGAGTTCAAAGAAGCAAAATTTTCAAAAAATTAAAATCCTAAGGGAAGAATATATTCTCTAAGTATTTTTTTATTATTAGGAAATTCTCCTTTTTATAGCAGTTCAAATATAAATCCATATAATAATATAGTAAATAATATTTAGGATGATATTATGAAAGAACGTGATAATATAAATAATAAAGCTCAAAATAATTCTGAAACAGTAGATGAATTATATGAGCAGTTAGGAATTATAAATTTATCAATAGATACAATATTTGTGATAGTGGCAGCAATATCTTTAAATATTAAGTTTTTAATATGGAGTAAAGTAGGAATTTTAGATAAAATAAATAACACAAAAAATGCAGAGAAAATAGGAGACTTAAGTGAGTTACCTAGAGTTGCAAATTTAATGTATATTTATGCTACAGGAATATTTTTATTAATTAATTATTCCCAATTTCAAAATATTAGTTTATTAAAAGAAACAACAAAAAGACAAGAGTGTAAAGCATGGAAGGCGTTTTTGTCAAGTTTATTTATTTTTATAGCTACAGGATTAACGAGGGATAATTTAGAAGTTTGATAAATAATTAGGTATTAATGTAATATATGTGGTATTATCTTATTATAAAAAATTTGAAATGATGGAGGGGTTTTTATTAAGTGGTACTGATATATAAGTGTCCTAATTGTGGAGGAAATATGACTTTTGATCCACAAAAACAATTGCTTCATTGTGATTATTGTGGAAATGAAAGTAAGGTTGAAGATGTAGAAACAGAAGAAAGGGAGGGGGATGTAGAACAAAATTTATCAAATACTAAAGTGTATGAATGTCCAAATTGCGGAGCAGAAATTATAACTGATGAGTACACAGCAGCTACTTATTGTGCTTATTGTGGGGCAGCAACCATATTAAGTGATAGATTAAGTAATGTAATAAAGCCTCAATCAGTTATTCCTTTTAAATATGATAGAGATTTTGCTTTAGATAAAATAAAAAAATGGTGTCATGGAGGGTTATTTACTCCAAGTGACTTCTTAAATGCAAATAATATTCAAAAGCTTTCAGGAATTTATGTTCCTTTTTGGTTATATGATTTTAAAACTAATGCAGATGTAGAAGCAAATTGTACTAAGGTAAGAACCTATACAAGAGGAGATTATAGATATACAGAAACATCTCATTATGTTGTAAGAAGAAATATAGATGCAAAATTTAATAGAATTCCACTAGATTCATCAATTAAGATGGATGATGAGCTTATGGGAATGCTTGAGCCTTTTGATTATAATGGGTTACAAAATTTTGAAATGGGCTATTTATCTGGATATATGGCAGAAAAATTTAATTATTCTTCTCAAGACCTTATAGAAAAAGCTAAAAAACAAGCTAAAGATGGGGCTTATAATATAGCAGTAGGAGAGATAAAAGGATATTCAACAGTAAATGTTAAACATAGAGCTGAAAGTGCTGATTCAACAAAAATTGAATACTCTTTATTGCCAGTATGGCTTTACAAATATACATATAAAGGGAAAGAATATGTATTTGCAATGAATGGACAAACTGGAAAGGTAGTAGGAAAACCACCAGTTAGTACTTCTAAGGCTGTTATTGTCTTCTTAACATTATTTATAGCAATATTATCAATTGTATATATTTTAGTATGCTTAATGGGAGGAGGACTATAATGAAAAAATTTAAAGTAACAATGATAATTGTTTACATACTGACAATTATTAGCTTTATAGGAATATTTTTTACTGGAAAAACATCAAATAAAGTTTTAAGAACCAAGGTTCAAAATAGAAATAATGAAGGCTTAATTGTAACAGATGAAAGGATATTTGATGAAGCAGATATTTTAACAGAAACAGAGGAATATTCTTTGCAAAAATATATGGACAAGGTTTCAAAAGAAAAACAGGTTGATATAGTAATAGTAACTACTAATGATGCAGAAGGAAAACAACCTAGAGAATATGCAGAAGATTTTTATAAAACTCATGACTTTGGATATGAGGATTCTGATGGAACAGGTCTTTTATATTTAATAAGCTTAGATAAATCTGTTACAGGAAATAGAGAACTTTGGATGACAACTGCTAAAGAGGCAAAAGATTACTTCTCTCAAAGCAGAATAGATTCAGTGTTAGATAATATTTATAATACATTAACAGCTGATGAGGAATTAAATTATTATGGTTCTTGTAATGAATTTATTAAGGGAATAGAAAAGTATATGAATGTTTCAGAATCAGTACCAGTATTTTTAACAAAATGGTACTCAAAGCTAGGAATTGCTTTAGTAATTACTATGATAATATTTTTTATACTTATATTCAATTTTGGTGGCAAAAAAACAACTACTGCTGAAACTTATTTAGATGTTAATTCAATAAAAAGAAATATAAAAGAAGATACATATATGTATACTAGAACCACAAAGACAAAGATTGAAAAAAGTTCAAGCTCTTCAGGAAGTTCTAGTGGAGGAAGTTCTTCAGGAGGAGGCTATGGTGGTGGAGGAAGAAGCTTTTAGCCTTTATTGTATATTAATTAAGTAATTTTAGGAGGGAAAAATTTGTTATCAAAGTTTAGTGTAAAAAAACCATTTACAGTTGTTGTTGCAGTCATAATGATATTATTATTAGGTGGAATTTCATTTACAAAAATGACAACAGATTTACTGCCAAGTTTAAATCTGCCATATGTAATAGTTATGACAACATATCCTGGGGCAAGTCCAGAAAAAGTTGAAACAGGAGTTACTAAGCCATTAGAAAAAACTTTAGCAACTACTAGTGGAATAAAGAATATAAATAGTATTTCTAGTGAAAATTCAAGTGTTATTAGATGGAGTTTCCTCTCCAACCTTAATGAAATTAAATCCTAACATGATGCCAATAATGATTGCTAGTGTAGATGTTAATGATATGGATATTAAGGAAGTTTCAAAATATGTTCAAGATGAGGTTGTCCCAGAGTTTGAACGTATAGATGGAGTAGCTTCAGTAGATACTACAGGATTAGTTGAAGAAGAAGTTCATGTTAATATAAATCAACAAAAAATTGATGAATTAAATAACAAGGTATTAGCATCAGTAGATGCAAAATTAGCAGAAACAAAGCAAAAATTAGATGATGCAAAAGAAAAGCTAGAAGCAGGAAAAGAAGAACTTGCAAAACAAAGCCAAGAACACAAAATATTGTAAATGCAGGAGTAGAGCTTACAAGTGGAAAAAATCAAATGCAAATAGCTTTAAGTAATTTTCCAAGTTTAATATCACAAATAAATGAGAAAAAAGAATCTTTAGTAAAACAAAGAGATATAATACAAAAGGTAGTGGATAAACAAAATGAGCTTAATCTTCCTACTTTAGATAAAGAAAATGAAATTTTAAATCAATTAAATATAGGAATAAAAGCTTGTGATGATAGTATTTCTCAAATGCAAGATAAGCAAAAAGAATTAGAAAATACGTTAGCTCAAATTGCAGAAGGTGAGAAACAGCTTGAGGCAGGAAAGCTTACATTAAGTCAGGAATTAACAAAGGCTTCAGTAAAATTAGAAAATAGTGAAGCAGAGTTAAATAAAGGAATTGAAGAGTTTGAAAAAGCAAGAGATGAGGCATATGCTAAGGCTAATATAAGCAGTATGATAACTTCAGATACAATAAGTGCTATTTTAATGGCTGATAACTTTTCAATGCCAGCAGGATATATTAAAGAAGGAGAAGAACAATTTTTAGTTAAGGTAGGGGATAAATTCTCTGACCTTGAAGAATTAAAGAATCTTGTTTTATTTAATGTTGATGCTGGAGGAATTGGAGAAATAAAATTAACTGATGTTGCAGAGGTTGAAATGGCTGATAACTCTAATGAAATCTATGCAAAGATAAATGGAAATGATGGAATAATATTATCTATGCAAAAGCAAAGCACAGCTTCAACATCAGAGGTTTCAGATAAGATAAATGAAGAAATGGAAAAGCTTATGAAAGAAAATTCTAATCTTCATATTACAGCATTAAATGACCAAGGAACTTATATTGATATAGTTATTAATTCCGTATTAAATAATCTTATATCAGGAGGAATTCTTGCTATAATAATACTTTTCATCTTCTTAAAAAATATAAGACCAACAATAATAATAGCCTTTAGCATACCAATAAGCTTAATGTTTGCTTTAGTAGCTATGTATTTTAGTGGAGTAACAATGAATGTAATTTCATTAGCAGGTTTGGCACTTGGAGTTGGAATGCTTGTAGATAATAGTATTGTTGTAATAGAAAATATATATAGGCTAAGAAATGAAGGAATGAGTGCTGCAAAAGCTGCTGTTGAGGGGGCAAAACAGGTTTCAGGTGCAATATTTGCATCAACTTTAACAACTATATGTGTTTTCTTGCCAATAGTTTTTGCACAAGGTATTTCTCGTCAGTTATTTACTGATATGGGACTTACTATAGCATATTCTTTACTAGCAAGTTTAATTGTTGCCTTAACATTAGTTCCAACAATGGGCTCAACCCTATTAAAGAAGAATAAAGAGAAAGAGCATAAACTTTTTGATAAGTTTATAAATGTATATGGAAATATATTAAATAAAGCTCTTAAGTATAAATTTGTAGTTTTAATAATAGCAATTGGATTACTAGCCTTTTCAGCATTTAAAGCTATAAACATGGGTACAGCATTTATTCCAAGTATGGATAGTCCTCAAATGAGTATAACCTTAGAGATGGACAAAGATACTAAAGATAATGAATTAAGAGAAATGAGTAATAAAGTAATAGATAAAGTAACAGAAATAGATGATATTGAAACAATAGGTGCACTTCAATCTAGTGGCTCAATGAGTATGCTTACTGGTGGTGGAAATAGTAATTCCATATCAATGTATGTACTTTTAAAACAAGATAAAAAGCATAATAATGAAGAAATTAAAAAGATGATAGAAGAAAAAACAAAGGACTTAAATTGTGAACTTTCAATAACTGCTTCAACTATGGATATGTCAGCTTTAGGAGGCTCAGGAATACAAATTAACATAAAAGGTTCTGACTTAGATGAACTACAAAGAATATCTAAAGATGTTGCAAATATTTTAGAAAAAACTGAAGGCACAATAGATGTATCTAATGGTCTTGAAGAAAATACAACAGAAACTCGTGTTATAGTAAATAAAAATAAACTTGGAAGCTATGGTCTTACAGTTGCACAGGTTTATCAAGCTGTAACAACAGCTATAAAAAATGAAAATACATCAACAACATTAAATGTTGGAGTAAATGATTATCCTGTTGTTGTAATAAAGGATAAAGAAAATTCTATAACAAGAGATAATTTAAAAAATTATAAGGTTAAAGGAAATAAAAATGGAGAAGAAGTGGAGGTAGCTTTAAGTGAAATAGCAGATATATCTGAAGAAGAAAGCTTAAATTCAATAAAACATATGGCTCAAACTAGGACAATTTCTGTTTCAGCAGGAATAGATGATGACCATAACATAGGGCTTGTAAGTCGTGAGGTAGAGAAAGAATTAGATAAATATAATACTCCAGAAGGATATAATATAGAAATTTCTGGAGAAAATGAAACAATAAATGAGACAATGGGTGACTTAATACTTATGATTGCCTTAGCAATTGTATTTATATACTTAATTATGGTAGCACAATTCCAATCACTACTTTCACCTTTTATAGTATTATTTACAATTCCTCTTGCTTTTACAGGTGGACTGTTAGCATTAGTTATAACAGGTTCTGAATTAAGTATAATATCAATGCTTGGATTCTTGGTCCTTTCAGGTATTATAGTAAATAATGGTATAGTTTTTGTTGACTATGTTAATCAATTAAGATTAGATGGAATGGACAAACATGAAGCTTTAATAAAAGCAGGAAAAACTCGTATTCGTCCAATACTAATGACAGCTTTAACAACTATATTAGGACTTTCAACTATGGCACTTGGAGTAGGTATGGGTTCAGATATGGTTCAACCAATGGCAATAGTAACCATAGGAGGACTTGTATATGGTACAATTTTAACATTATTTGTAGTTCCAATTATTTATGACCTTCTTCATCGTAAA
>CACZYK010000087.1 GCA_902785295.1 uncultured Clostridium sp. | reverse complement strand
ACTGATAATGAAAAGAGAAAGTAGTAAAACAAATAAAAAATATGAAAAAGTATAATTTTGAAAATCTAAAAGATGATGATGAAGTAGTAAAAAACTGGGAACCATTAAAATTTGAAATAAACGATAATTATAAATATATATCAAAAAACATATTTTTCAATTTCTTTTCTAATGTAATATACTTTGCTATTGCCCCAATATTAATTATTTTTGATAGAGTGTTTTTTGGATATAAAATTATTAATAAAAAGAATATTGTAAAGAATGGTGGATTTGTAAGTATATCAAACCATATACATCAAATGGATTGTACTTTTATAGGACTTGTCTATTATCCACATAGAGTTTATTATCCAACATTAGCAAGTAATTTTAAAATTCCCGTTATAAGGCATATAATAAAAATGCTTTATGCAATTCCAATACCAAAAAAAGATAATCAAAAGGAAAAATTTTATAGTGATTTAAATAGTGTATTAAAAAAAGGCAAAATAGTTCAAATGTATCCAGAGGGTTCTTTATGGCCATATTATGATAAAATTAGAGATTTTAAATATGGCGCATTTAAAATTGCTGTAGAAGCTGATGTTCCCATTCAACCTATTAGATTTAAATATGTAAATAAGTGGTATAAGAGAAAACCAACTATAATATGCGAAGTTCTAAAACCAATATATCCCAATAAGAAATTAAAAAAAGAAGAAAGAATAAGTGATTTGAGAGATCGTTCTTTAAAAGAAATGAGGAAGTAAAAATGAAAGTGTTAGTATTATCCTGCAATACGGGTGGTGGTCATAATTCTTGTGGAAAATATATTTGTGAAGAACTAGAATCAAATAATATAGAATGTGATTTTAAAAATTACTTTGAGATAGTGCATTTGAGTAAGAAAGATTTTTCAAACAGAATATATGTAAAATCTATTGGTAAAAAAGGAGGAATATTTAAATATATTTATCAGATAGGAAATGCTTATGATAAAACAAAGATAATATCTCCTGTATATCTAGTGAATAAAATGTTTTCAAACAGACTATATAATTTTATTAAAAAAAATAAATATGATTTGGTAATATGTCCTCACTTATTTCCTGCTCAAGCATTAACTGCAATAAATAAAAAACATAAAATTAATTTTATATTTGTTGATACTGACTATGAATATCATCCTTTTACAAATGAGATAATCGCAGATTATTATGTAATCCCAAAAGATTTAGAAGAACGATTTGTATCTAGAGGCATTGATAAAAACAAATTACTACCATTTGGTATTCCTATATCAAGTCGCTACATAACTAATGCTAAAAATATAAAAAATAAACTTAATATTAATAAAAAGATGATACTAATAATGCTTGGTAGTATGGGATTTGGTAATGTTGAAACAATATTAGATGATCTTTTAAAAATCGAGAATGTAAGCATAGTTGTAGTTTGTGGGAGAAACAAAAAATTGTATGATACATTAAAAAAATATAATTATAAAAATTTAATAGTAATAGGATATTCTAAAAATGTAAATGATTTAATAAAATCATCAGATATTGCCATTTCAAAACCTGGTGGTTTATCTTCAACTGAAATTGCTTCTTTTAGAAAAGGAATTATACATGTTTTCCCTATACCTGGTGTAGAAACAGGAAACACAAAATACTTTAGTGAGCATAATTTAAGTTTTGTCGCAAATAAAAAAGAAAAAATAATAGATTGTGTCAACAAATTATTAAACAACGATGATATATATAATGAAATGATAGAAAATCAAAAAAAATATATATCTTCAAGTAGTGCAAAAGATTTAGTTGATTTTATAAAAAATAAATATGAAAATTGACTTAATGGCAAAATTATAGTAAATCTACTATAATTTTTTTCAATGATTTTGAAATTTAATAATTCTTAATAATTTAATAATAGTTTATTAATAATAATTAAGTAAAATTGAAATTGATTTGATTAATGAAGAAGGAGATAATTATGGCGAAAAGTAATTCTTTGACACATAAAGTTGAAAGAAAAGTAGTTGAAAAATTTGTTGATTCAATTTTAAAAAAAATGAATCAGGATAGAGATAAGGAAATATCTAATCTCTTAGAATATGCAGAAAAATTTGAAGGAAATGAGGTTATAAAAGGGTTAAAAGAAATAGCAAAGGATCCAAATAGTAGATGGATGAAATTTGTAAATAAACTTCTTGATGAAACAAATCCTCATATTGCTAAAATGACTATTCTAAATTTGGGTTATGAAGCAGCATTTAGAGGTACAAATGAAATTAGAAAAAATCGGGAAAAATATAATTGTAATATTCCATGGTTAATACTATTTGATCCTACAAGTGCATGTAATATGCATTGCAAAGGTTGCTGGGCAGGAACTTATGGACATAAATATAATTTGAGTTTTGAAGATATGGATAAAATAATTACTGAAGGAAAAGAATTAGGAGTATATTTATATATGCTTACTGGTGGAGAACCTTTAGTAAAGAAAGGTGAAATATTAAAACTTGCTAAAAAACATAATGATGTAGAGTTTTCAATTTATACGAACTCAACTTTTATAACAGAAGATTTTTGTAAAGAAGTTGTTAAATTAGGAAATATAGCTTTCCAACTTTCTATTGAGGGTACTGAAGATACAAATGATGGTCGTCGTGGAAAAGGTCATTATCAAAAAGTATTAAAAGCTATGGATTTATTACATAAATATGGAATATTATTTGGAAGTTCAATTTGTTATACAAGAGATAATGTAGAAGCAGTAACTGATGATAAATTTTTACACATGTTAGCAGATAAAGGTGTAAGATATAGCTTTTTCTTCCACTATATGCCAGTAGGCAATAATGCAGTACCAGAACTATTACCAACAGTTGAACAAAGAAAATATATGATTGAAAAAATAAGAAGTTTAAGAAGTAATGATAGTGATTTAATGCTATTCCCAATGGATTTCCAAAATGATGGAGAATATGTAGGTGGTTGCATTGCTGGAGGAAGAAATTATTTCCATATAAACTCTAATGGTGATGCAGAGCCATGTGTATTTATACATTATTCAAATATGAATATACACGAACATAGTATTTTAGAAATTCTTCAAAGTCCATTGTTTATGGCATATCATGATGGTCAACCTTTTAATAGAAATCATTTAAGACCATGTCCAATGCTTGAAAATCCAGAATATTTAAGAGATATGGTAAAGAAAACAAAAGCACATTCTACAGATTTAGAATCGCCAGAAGATGTTGAACACTTATGTAGTAAATGTGATTTGTATGCTGAAAATTGGAAGGAAGAAGCTGATAAAATTTGGAATAATAAAGATCATACATATCATGGTGAATATGAAAATTATGCACCTCAAAATAGAAGCAAAGTAGAATCTAAAAAGGAGGTGAAGAAAAATGCTAAAAAAACTAAATAAATATTTTAATATTTCCATAGTTATTGCAATAATATTTGCAGCACTAGGAATAATACTAATGAGTTATCCTGATATTTCCTTTAATGTTATATCATATTGTATTGCAGGTATATTAATAATTAATGGATTAGTATTGTTTGTAGTTGATTATAAGACATATTCTTTATTTGTTAATACCTTCTTTTATGCAATTTTATCAATTATAGGTGGTATATTAGTTTTAATTCATCCAAATGCACTAAAAATGGCTATTCCAATTTGCTTAGGTATATGGTTTATTGCTGGAGGATTATTTAAACTAAGATTTAGTGCATATTTAAGAGATTCAAATGCATTTTATAGAATTTTATCAGTAATCGCTAACATAATTACAATTGTTTGTGGAGTTATACTTTTAATGAATCCTATTGAAAGTGTTGAAATAGTAACTGTAAGTATGGGGATAATTCTTTTAGTATATTCAATTGCAGACCTTATAGATATGATAGTTATTAAAAAGAATGTTAATGGTATTTCTAGATTTATTAAAGATGAAGTATCAAGATTTAAAGAACTAGATTAATAAGGTAGGTGCTAATAGTGGATGTTATTAAGTATATTATTAAAAGTATTTGGTTTAATCTTAATTATTGTATTTATAATTTTAGGAATAAAACTTATACTATTAACTGAAAAAGCAACAAAGGTTGTTACAGATGTTGAAGAAGAAATTGAAAATTATAAAAACAGATTTTCTATGGTAGGAAGAGCATTCGATTATATATCCAATATAACTGAAAAATTTACCTTATTATTAAAGAAAGTATTTAGAAAAAATAGAAAGAAAGATGAGGAATATTAATATGAAAAAAAGAGATTTAGGAAAAATAGCAGCAGGTGCTGCACTTGGAGCAGGATTAGGAATTTTACTAGCTCCTAAAAGTGGTAGTGAAACAAGAAAAGAATTAAACGAAAAAATTCATGAATTACTAGACAAAGTTAAAAATATTGATTCTAAAGAATTAAAAAATGAATTTAATAATAAAATAAATGAACTTAAAGAAGAAATAAAAGATTTAGATAAAGAAAAAGTTTTAAAAATTGCCAAAACTAAATCTGAATCAATAAAAGAAAAGGCAGACAATTTAGTTAATTTAGCAAAAGAAAAAGGAAATGAGATACTTGAAAAGAGTGCCACTGAAGTAAGAGAAAATGCTATTTCTGTTACAAAGAAAGTGTTAGACAAACTAGAAAGTGCTGAAAAATAAAATCAAGATGCCAAAATACGATTTGGCATCTTTTATAATTTAAAAAATAGGTGATTAACATTATGTTAGAAGTTATTGAATTATATTTTTTGTTATTTATTTCTTATGCTTTTTTAGGATGGTGTATGGAAGTAATTTGTAAATTGATACAGTATAAGAGATTTATTAATAGAGGATTTCTAATAGGTCCATATTGTCCAATATATGGTTGGGGAGCATTGCTTATTACAATATTATTGCAAAAATACAACAATGATCCATTAACACTATTTATTTTGGCAATGGTAATATGCTCTATTTTGGAATATGTAACAAGTTATTTTATGGAAAAAATATTTAAAGCCAGATGGTGGGATTATAGTACAAAAAAATTCAATCTTAACGGAAGAATATGTTTAAATACAATGATTCCGTTTGGTTTATTAGGATTATTGATGATATATGTTATTAATCCATTCTTATTTAATTTATATGGAAGTTTCAATAAAGAAGTGTTATATACAATAACTATTATAATAGCAACTATATTTATTATTGATAATATTGTATCTTTAGTTATTCTAACTTCTGTAAGGGAAGATAATAAATTACTTGAAAAAGATAATACAGAGGAAATGTCTAAAAAAGTAATTGAAAGAATAAAAAGTCATAATATTCTTTCAAGAAGATTATTAGCAGCATTTCCAGATTTTAAACATATAGGAGTAGTAATAAAAGAAAAAACTAAAAAAACAAAGGATATAATTAATAAACACATAAGTAAACAAGAAAAAGTTATGAAGGATACTGAAGAACAAATAAAGAAAATAGAAAAAAAATATAATAGTAAACTTGCAAAAGTAAGAGAAAAATCAAATAAGAAAATTATTAAATTGAGTGAGAAAGATTATGGAAATAAGCAAAAGTGAATATAGCAAATTATTGTGTTTTGAAATTCCAGAGGGGATGCATAACACAGATAAAATATTTATAAAAGATGGTAGATTATTTAAAATATTTAGTGAAAATAGTTTTATTGAAGAAAAAGAAAGAAATATTGCATTCTTAATGAATACAAAAATTCCATGTACACCCTTAATTTATGATAAACTTTTTTCTAATGGAGAATTTGTAGGATATGTTATGGAGTACATTCCAAATGCTTTAACATTTAGGCAAGCATTAAGTGAAGATATACCACAGAATCTGAAAATAGCAGCGATAAGAGATATTTATGTTGCTTTAAAATATTTTCATAGTGAAAATATATATTTAGGAGATGTCCATTCTGATAATATGTTATTAACTGAATCTGGGAAGGGATATATTATTGATTTAGAAGAAGTAAGATTTCCAGGTGATGAATATAAGTTTAAACAATGTTATTTAATTTCTCCTAATGATAATTCAAATAGAATAAATGTGCCATCACAATATACCGATAATGTTAAAGTAATGATTTCATCTTTATCTCTTTTATTAGGTAAAGATTTAGAAAAATATATATCAAAGCAAAAGCATGATATTAATTTAGAACAATTATTTAATGAAGTAATCATGCCTTTAAATGATTCATATTTAAATGAATACTTTTATAAATTAATGAATGGTGAATCTGTTCCTTATTTTTCAGATTATTATTTACCAGAATTAAATAAAATAAAAAAATAATTAGTTTTACAAAACTAATTTTTTAATAGAAAAACTATTGAGAAATAAAACATTTTAATTCCCCAATAGCTTTCAGAAAGGAGTATGTAGCTCTAACTGTGGTTTTTAAAACTACTACTATTTAATGAACTTTTTATAAAATTCATTATCAACATTATATCATCATATCATAAAATGTTAATAGAATCGAACTTTATTTAATAATTCTTAATAATTTATGGATTTTTTCTTAATAATTATATTGTATTATTTAAATATAGTAGTTTTAGTATTACTAATAATTATGTAAAGGAGTATTAAAATGCGAGGTAGAGTGAAAAAAATTGATAACAAATTAGGTTATGGTTTTATAAAATCTAGAGAATTTGATAGTGATATTTTTGTTCACTATTCTGAAATACAAGAAGAAGGATATAAAACATTAGAAAGTGGAGAAGTAGTAGATTTTGATTTTGATAAAGATTTAATTAAAGCTACTAATGTTAAAAAATTATATTGCAACTATTCTAAAAAACAAAAATATAATTAAATTTAGTTTAATTATGATAATATATAGATAAAAATTTTTGGAATAAATGGTATAATTATATAAGTTGAAAGGAGCAATTTATGAAAAATGTTTTAATCGTTGATGACGAAGTTGATATTTCAGAACTAATTTCTCTTATTTTAAAAAAAGAAGGAATTCATTCAAAGATAATAAACAATCCACTTGAAGTTCCCGAATTAGTAAAAAAAGAAAAATTTGATTTAATCTTGTTAGATATAATGATGCCTGAATTATCTGGAACAGAACTTTGTTCAAAAATAAGGGATATTGTAGATGTTCCAATTATATTTATATCTGCTAAAAGTGAATTAATTGATAAAATGCTTGGATATGAAATAGGTGGAGATGATTACATCACAAAACCTTTTGATAATATAGAATTACTTTTAAAAGTCAAATCACATTTAAGATTAAATCAAAGAACAAAGCAAAAAAATACTAACGGGAATTTATTAATAATAAATGATTTAGTATTAAATAAAGATAGTTTTGAAGTTAAGCAAGGTGATATTAAATTGGAACTTACTACAAGAGAATTTGAATTATTAAGATATTTAATGGAAAATGCTGGTATTGCTTTATCAAAAGAACAAATTTTTGAGACAGTTTGGGGAAGTGAATATGGCGATATTGGAACAGTAGCAGTAAATATTAAAAGCTTGCGAGATAAATTGCATGATGATGATAAATATATTATAACTATTTGGGGATATGGTTATAAATTTTTGAGGGCCAATAATGAATAAACAGAAACTAGGCAAAAGATATGTAAGAGCAATTATATTATGTTGTTTAATTAATTTATGCATTTTATGTATTTGGTTTTTAATAAGAATTAAGCCATTAATTCCTAAACTTCAGCATTTTAAAGAAGAAGTATTTACTGAAGAGATAAAAAAATATTATGATTCTTATGATGACTTATTAGTTGATATAAATCAAGCATCAGTAAACCATAATATTTTGGTTAATGTTGAAGATATTGATGGAAAATTGATTGCTGGAAATAAAAAAGAAAATGGTGATATTCCCCTTGTTTCTGAAATAATAAAAGTTAAGGATGATGTATATTTAATAGATATATATTTTGATAATTATGACAGCATTACAAAAATAGTAATAGAATTGTTATTACTACAATCAACATTAATAATTTTAATTTTGCTTATCACTGTATTATATACTAGAGAAATATTTTTAAAACCAATTAATGGACTAATAGAAGAAATCAGAAATTATAAATTCGGTAAGAAACCAAAAAAGAGAAAATTAAATACAGAGTTTGATTTAATCTCGAATGAATTTTCAAATTTAACTGATTTACTCGATGAAGAAAAAGCTGAACAAACAAGAATAATTGCAAGCATATCTCATGACATTAAGACACCATTAACTTCTAT
>CACZYK010000086.1 GCA_902785295.1 uncultured Clostridium sp. | reverse complement strand
AATTAGGAGTGTGATCACATTTGGATTCCAGTTATACGGGGCAGATAATTATTTTAGTTATCTTATTACTAATGTCAGGCTTTTTCTCAATGTCAGAAACAGCATTAATGGCTTTAAGTAAAATTAGAATAAGAAATATGGTAGATGAAGGTGTTAAAGGAGCTAAGCTTGTTGAGAAATTAACAGAAAGTCCAAATAAGCTTTTAGGTGCTATACTTATAGGTAATAATATAGTAAACATAGGGGCTTCTTCAATAGCAACATCATTAGCAGTTAAACTTTTTAATGGAAGTGATTCAGCAGTAGCAATATCAACAGGTGTTATGACTGTTTTAGTACTTATCTTTGGAGAAATAACTCCAAAAACTGTAGCTAAGCAAAAGTCAGAGGCAGTTTCACTAAAAGTATCAAAGCCAATACAATTTTGTGTTGTAATATTCAAGCCATTTGTTTTTTTATTTACTGCTATTTCATCTCTATTTATAAGGTTATTAGGAGCAGATCCAAATGAATCAGAACCATTTATAACTGAAGAAGAGTTAAAAACAATGGTTGGGGTAAGTGAAGAAGAGGGAGTTCTTGAAGATGTTGAAAAAGAAATGATTTTCAACGTTTTTGATTTTGGAGAGCAACAAGTAAAAGATGTTATGGTTCAAAGAGTTGACATGACAACAATAAGTGTTGAAGACAAATATGATGATATTTTAGAAGTTATAAAAAGAGACCAATTTTCAAGAATACCAGTATATGAAGAAACAATTGACAATATAGTTGGTGTTTTAAATGTAAAAGACCTAATATTAGCAAATGAAAATAGAGAACATTTTAAACTTAAAGATTATATGAGAGAACCTTTCTATACATTTGAATTTAAAAAAGTTACTGAAGTATTTAATGAAATGAAGAAAAATAGAATTCATATGGCAGTTGTGTTAGATGAATATGGTGGTACTGTGGGAATAGTTACACTTGAAGACCTTGTAGAAGAGATTGTTGGGGAAATTGAAGACGAATATGATGAGCATGATGACAAAATAAAAGTTGTCAAAGAGGATGAATATATAGTTGATGGTAGTGCTAAGCTTGATGAAATAAGCGACCTTATAGGAGTTAATATGGAATCTGAAGAATTAGATTCTATTGGTGGTCTTATAATTGAAGAACTAGGAAGAATGCCAGAAGAAAATGAAGAAGTAAATATAGGTATTGAAAAAAATCGTATCAAAAAAGTTAGAATTTACACTTAATAATAGGGTAGCACAAAAGCTACCCTTTAAAATTATTTTTTATTAGGAGAGTATTTATGGATTTTATGTATGAAGCAATAAAAGAAGGGTTAAAGGCATATGAACATGGAGAAATTCCTGTCGGAGCAGTTATAGTAAAAGATGGAGTAATTATTGGTAGAGGGCATAATCTTAAGGAAACAGAGAAAAATCCAACACGGCATGCAGAAATAATAGCTATAGAAAATGCTTGCAAAACTATTGGAGATTGGAGATTATTAGGTTGTGAAATGTATGTTACATTAGAACCATGTCCAATGTGTACTGGAGCAATCCTTCAAAGTAGAATATCTAAGCTTATTATAGGAACTTTTAATAAAGATATGGGGGCATGTGGGTCAGTAGTTAATTTAGTTGATAATAGAAATCTTAATTCTTTTGTTGAAGTAGTATGGACATATGATGAGAGATGTGGAAAATTATTAATGGATTTTTTTAAAGAAAAACGAAATTAAACTTTTTAGAAATATCAAAAATGTTTTTAGGAATAGGATTGTATATTGAAATGAAAACAATAACATGATAATATATACTTGAAGTATTTATTTTGCATATTAAAAAAGAAAAAATGGAGGAGAAAATGTTAAGACCTAAAATACATTTTACTGCAGAAAGAAATTGGATTAATGATCCTAATGGCTTTATATATTATAAAGGAGAGTACCATTTATATTATCAATGTTTTCCATATTCATGTGAATGGGGCACGATGCATTGGGGACATGCTACTAGTAAGGATTTAGTAAATTTTGAGCATCATCCAATAGCTTTATATCCAAGTAAAGAATATGATTGTAATGGTTGCTTTTCAGGTACAGCAATAGCAGAAGATGATAAGTTACGTTTTTATTATACAGGAATAAAATATAATAAAACATTGGCTGGAGATATACATAGACCAGATAATAATGATTTTGATTCTTGTCAAGTTGAGATAGTTTCAAAAGATGGATATAAATTTGATAATATTAAGGATAAAACTTTAATAATACCACCAATAACTGATAAAGCCTTGGGTCATAAAACTCATACTAGAGACCCTAAAGTATGGAAGTATAAAGATAAATATTCAATGATACTTGGAAGTAAATTTGAAAAAGAGAATCATAAAGGATTTATTGGTGAAGCATTATTTTATACAAGTGATGATGGGAATAAGTGGACTTATAAAAACCGTTGTTTTGATGAAAGAATAGGAGAGATGTGGGAATGTCCAGATTTATTCAAGGTTGATGGTAAGTATGTTTTAATTTTATCTCCAGAAAATATTACGTTAGATGGTAAAAACTATAAAAATAATTCAATATATTCAATAGTAGAATATGATGAAGATGAATGTGAAATGAAAATAGTAAATAATTATAGCTATGTAGATTTAGGATTAGATTTATATGCTCCACAGACAACTTTAGATAAGTATGGAAATAGGATAATGATTGGCTGGATGCGTATGCCTAAGAAGTTTGAAGGTGAAGAATGGATTGGCATGATGAGCCTTCCAAGAGTGATAAATGTTGTTGATAATAATGTTTATTTCAATGTGCCAGATTATGTTGATAAATTATTTGATAAAAAAGTAGATATTTTAAACTTTAAGTTTAATGAGCCATATAAAATAGATGCTAAATTAAAAGAAGGCAGTAGTTTAAAAATTGGAGAGTTAGTCATATCAGTAGAAAATGACCAGGTTTTTGTTGATAGAAGTAAGATTTTTGTTTCTGATGTTCAAATAGGAACTGTATTTAACACTCCTAAGCTTGATGGCAAATATGACTTAAAGATATATGTTGATAATGGAATAGTAGAAATTTTTATTAATGATGGAAGGTATGTTATTTCTAATATTGTTTATAATAACAAAGGTTCTATAAAAGCTAAAAATATTGAAGGTGTAGAAGTTTATAGTATGTAATATTTTTTTTAGTAGTATTGATAAAATGGTATCATAGTAATAGTATATTTATTTTTTTAAATTATTATTGAAATAAATGTAAATAAAACTATAAAATAAAACTTGATAATAATTTATTACTATGATATCATAAAAAAGTATCTTAAATAAAAGATTTTAAAATGGAGAGATGTCCGAGTGGTCGAAGGAGCACGCCTGGAACGCGTGTATAGGGGCAACTCTATCAAGAGTTCGAATCTCTTTCTCTCCGCCATTGCCGTGCTAGATGGGGAGTCAGCGGTGCCTTGTAACCTGCAATCCGCTATAGCAGGATTGAATTCCCCAGGGAGGCCTTGTCTTTGTATGGTCTGCCCCTAGAAAGTGGTGTTGATAGTCGGGTCCCACGCAACGGAACCCATGAACCTCGTCAGGTCCGGAAGGAAGCAGCGATAAGTGGTCCCTTTCGTGTGCCGTGGATCAATCTGGCTTGAGCTAACTACTAGGGTAACGCATGTGAAGCATCGTCAATCTGGGGTGCACGGTTTATTTTTTTGTGTTTTTTTATTATAATATAGATACAAATTTGGTTACTCTTCAATAGGATTAACAATATAGGACAAAAACAATAGGATAAGAAAGAGAGGGAATCTGCTTTACTCAGATACCCTCTTTTTCTTATCTTTAATTTTTTCTAGTTAAATTAACAAATTGAAATTTTAATCCATCATTAATATTTATATTTTCTTTAGAAGAATAAGTAACCTTCCATTCAGAAGGCTTAATTTCAGGAAAGGAAGTATCTCCTTTAAAATCTTCATCTATTTTTGTTAAATATAAATTCTTGCAATAAGGTAAAAAAGCAGAATAAATTTCACCACCACCAATAACAAAAATCTCTTCTTCAGAAGTCTCATATTTATCCACTATTTTTTTAAAATTATGAACAATAGTAACAGAGTCAGAATCAACAGTGTAATTTTTATCTTTTGTTAAAACAATATGATGTCTTTTAGGAAGAACTCCTGGTAGCGATTCAAAGGTTTTTCTGCCCATTATTATTGTATGATTAGAAGTAAGGTCTTTAAAATGTTTTAAGTCCTCAGGAATATGCCATAAAAGTTTATTATCTCCACCAATTATATTATTTTTAGCTATTGCAGCTATAATAGATATCATTAATATACATCCCTTCAAAGTTTTTATAATAATTCTAACAGTATGAGTTTTAAGTATCAACTAAAAATCAGATTATATATTAAATTTTTGCAATAACAAATAGAATAGGTTACATATAAATATGTTATAATATATGTACTTAGTGAGAAAATTTATATTTTTTTCTGAATGTATGAGAAAAAATATTATTTAAGAAAATAAATTTTTAGTTTACAAAGAAATGAGGTGTATTAAATTTGGCATATACTGCATTGTATAGAAAATGGAGACCAAAAACATTTGATGATATAATTGGTCAAGAACATGTAACAACAACCTTAAAAAATCAAATAGCTAATGATAGAATAGCACATGCTTATCTTCTTTGTGGAACTAGAGGAACAGGAAAAACATCTACTGCAAAAGTCATGGCAAAAGCACTTAATTGTTTGAATCCTAAAGAGGGAAATCCTTGTAATGAATGTGAAATGTGCAAGAAAATAAGTCAAGGTCTTGCAATAGATGTTACTGAATTAGATGCAGCATCTAATAATGGTATAGATAAAATAAGAGATATTATAGATGATACAAAATATCCTCCACAAGAAGGGAAATATAAAGTTTATATAATGGATGAGGTTCATATGCTTTCTGTGGGTGCTGTAAATGCATTTTTAAAAACATTAGAGGAGCCACCTGAAAATGTTATTTTTATATTAGCAACAACAGACCCTCAAAAACTTCCTATAACTATTTTATCTAGATGTCAAAGGTTTGATTTTAAGAGAATAAGCATAAAGGACTTGACAGAAAGGTTAAGAACTATAGTAACAGCTCAAGGAGTTCTTGCAGATGATAAAAGTCTTGATTTAATAGCAAGGGTTTCTGATGGGGCAGCAAGAGATGCTTTAAGCATACTTGACCAAGCAATTTCTATGGGAGATGGAAGTGTAAACTATGATAGTCTTGTGGAAATGTTAGGTCTTGTTACTAATGAATACTTATTTGATATTACTTCTGCTATTATAGAAAAAAATGTAGAGAAAGCAATGATAGTAATTGAAAAAGTAGTTTTTGCAGGAAAAGATATGTACTTATTTATAAAGGATTTAATAGAGCATTTTAGAAATTTACTTATGCTTAAAGTAACAAGCAATCCTCAAGAAGTTTTAGATATGTCTTTAGAAAATATAAAGCTTATAGATGAGCAAAGCAAAAGAATTAGAGTAGAAGAAATAATGAGAGATATAAGAATACTTCAAGAAGCAGAAGGAAATGCAAAGCTTAGTAAGCAGGCAAGATTATACTTAGAATTAGCTTCTATAAAGATGTGTAAGATAGAGTATGATACCTCTAATGAAGTTATTTTAACAAGAATAAATAAACTTGAAGAAGCTATAAAAAATGGTTCAATTACAATATCTCAAAAAAATAAGAAAGAATTAGTACAAAAAAATAATAATTTAATGAATGATATAGAAAATAGTGGTAATAATATAAATAAAGAACCAAAAGTACAAGAAAAAAATTCTTCATTAAGTAAAAGTAAAACATCAGATATTCAAAGAGCTTGGAAAGATATTTTAGAAACATTTAAATCAAGAAGAGCAATGATTGTTTTCGCCTCAATTGTTACAGGAAAGGTTGTAGATTGCACTGATGGAGTTGTTACCATAAAATACGATGCTGACTATTCTTTTAATAAGCAAAGATTAGAAAAACCAGAAAACATTAAAATTGTAAATGAAGTATTTTCAGAGATAATGAGAGAAAATTTAAAAGTTAAATTTATAGTAGATGGAGAAGTTGAAGAGAAAAAATCTACAGAAGATTTAATTAAAAATGCTCTTGGAGATACTCCTTTGGAAATATTTGATGAATAAAGATAGAATTCTTAAAAGAAATATTATATAATAGAATTTAGATTAATGTTCAAGGAGGAATTATTTATGGCAAGAGGTGGATTTCCAGGTGGCTTCGGTGGAGGCAATATGAATAACCTAATGAAGCAAGCTCAAGCAATGCAAAAGAAAATGCAAAATGTACAAAAAGAAATAGAAGAATCAGAATTTGAAGCAGCAGCAGGTGGTGGAGCAGTTTCAGTAAAGGTTAATGGAAAAAGGGAAGTTCTAGCAATTAATATAAAACCTGAAGTGGTTGATCCTGATGATGTAGAAATGTTAGAAGATTTAGTTTTAAGTGCAGTTAATGAAGCAATGAGAAAAGCAGACGAAGAAACTGCTAACAAAATGGGAAAAGTAACAGGTGGAATGAACATACCTGGACTATTCTAATAAGCTAGATTATAATACAGCATACAGGTTTGTTTTCCTGTATGCTTTATTGTTTGAAAGGAATGAGATATAAATGGATTTTTATCCAGTAGCTATAGAAAAATTAATTGAAGAATTTGCAAAACTTCCTGGCATAGGGCAAAAAACAGCTCAAAGACTAGCACTACATGTGTTAAACTTACCAGAAGATGAAGTAAAAGAATTTGCAAATGCGTTAGTTAAAGCGAGAGGTACCATAAAATATTGTTCTGTATGTGGAAATTTTACAGACCAAGACCCATGTTCTATATGTAGTAATCCTAATAGAGATAAAAGTGTAATATGTGTATTAGAGCAACCTAAAGATGTAATGACAATAGAAAAAGTTAAAGAATATAATGGGCTATATCACATATTACATGGAAATTTATCTCCAATGCAGGGAAGAGGTCCTCAAGATATAAGAATAAGAGAGCTTGTGGCAAGAATGAAAGAAGATGTAAAAGAAGTTATTATTGCAACTAATCCTAATATAGAAGGAGAAGCAACTGCAATGTATATAGCAAAAATTTTAAAACCTTTAGATGTAAAAGTAACAAGAATAGCAGCAGGTGTACCTGTTGGAGGAGATTTAGAATATGCAGATGAAGTTACTTTATCAAAAGCATTAGAAGGAAGAGTAGAAATATAGGTTAAGAAAATATAGATTGGATAACTCCTTGGTGAAAATATGTTATAATTATCACCAAGCTAATCCAATCATTCATATATACTAATATTTTTTCAGCCTTTCTTGATATGATGACACTTATATTAAATTTCAACAATCTCTAAATACATAATTCTAAAAAAGAAATTTACATAAGACCTACGAATAATAAATTGATTTCTAGAATATAATTATATAGATAGTAGGCCTAAAAATTTTGGAGGGTAAAATTATGAGAAGAGTTAATGTTGGAAACGTAAGTGAAAATTATGACAAAGAAGAACTTGACATAATAAAAGCAATAGAAAATGCTAAATTAGATTTAGAGGTGGCAAGAAATCTTTTTAATATTGCTGATGATGAAAACCTTATCGAAATGGCCATCTATTCAGAAGAAGCAGCAAAAAAGAGAATTCAATATTTAATATCATTAGCAAAACAAAAAAGAATGATTGCAAGTACTAAATGTATACTATACCAATGTATTAATATGTCAGAATAAAAATTTAAGGGAGATGAAAATATGGAAAACTTATTACAATCTCAAAATATAAAGCTTATAATATATGGAGCAGTAGGGTTAATAGTATTATATTTAATTCTAAAATTATTAAAATTACCTTTTAAGATACTTATAAATGGTATACTAGGAGTAGTACTTTTATATATTGCTAATTTAATAGGAGCAAATTTTGGAATAACAGTTGGAATAAATGTAGTAACAGCATTAATTGCGGGGATTTTAGGAATACCAGGAGTAATTGCACTTTTTATATTTCAGTTATTCATATAAATTATAGTTATCACAATAGGTGTTAATTATTACTTTGTATTGACTTATAGCCAGTCAATGAAAAAAAGTAATAATTAGCACTTTTTTTATTCCCTGCGTTGATTTGGAGCTAGCAGGGAGGAAAAAGCAAAGTAATAATTCACACTTTTTTTAAGAAAAACCTAAGAATTTTGTTACTTTAATATTAAGAATTGATATATAAAATAAAGTCATAAAGTCAATGGAGGGACAAATATGAATGTTTTAGAGGTAACAGGCTTAAAGAAAAAGCTTGGAAAAAGAGAAATTATTAAAGGTATAAATCTTTCTGTGAAAGAAGGAGAGATATTTGGTTTTTTAGGACCAAATGGTGCAGGTAAAACTACCACTATAAGAATGCTTGTTGGTTTGATAGCACCAAATGAAGGATAAATAAAGATATGTGGTAAGAATATTCAAAAAAATAAGGAAGAAGCTTTAAAAAATGTTGGTGCAGTAGTTGAAAATCCTGAATTATATAAATATTTATCAGGAAGAGAAAATCTTATGCAAATAGCAAGGATAAGAAAAGTATCTAAAGAAGAGGTAGATAGTCTTATTGAATTAGTAGGTCTTAAAGATAGAATTGATGATAAAGTAAAGAAGTATTCTTTGGGAATGAAACAAAGATTAGGACTTGCAGCTGCTCTTATTGGAGAGCCTAAGCTATTAATATTAGATGAACCTACCAATGGATTAGACCCTTCAGGAATAATTGATTTTAGAGAAGTTGTAAAGAAAGCTGCAAAAGAAAAGAATATGGCTGTATTTATATCTTCACATATATTAAGTGAAGTTCAAAATCTTTGTGATAGAGTTGCATTTACTAATGGGGGAGTAATAAAGTCTATTGAAGATATTCATGATAATACTATGGATACAGAATTAGATAGCTTAACATTAATAGTATCAAGCAATGAAGAGGAAGCAGTTAAGGTATTAAAAGGCATTGATTTAGTTAAATCTGCAAGTGTAATTGATGAAGAAATTCATTTAATAATAGAGAGTGGAAAAACATCAGAATTATTAGGAATATTATTGAATAAAAAGATTAAAGTAGAAGAAATATTTAAAAATAGAAAGGGACTTGAACAAAGATATATGGAACTTGTTGAAGGAGGGATAAGATAATGCTTTTAACTTTAATAAAAAATGAACTTATCAAAATTTTCAAAAGAGGAAAGACGTGGGTAGTATTTGCACTATTTGCATTAACTATTATTGGAATGAGTGTAGTATTTTATAAAGAAGCAAAAAATACAGAATATCGTCAATCACCTGAAGGACAAATAGAATCTTTAAAAGATAGTATAAATTATTCTAAAAAAGATATTGAGTATTATAAAACTGTAAATGAAGAATGGGCAAAAGAAGCAATTGTGAAAGCAGAAGATGGAATAAAAAGTTGTGAAGAACAAATAAAAATTTATGAAGAAAAATTAAAAAATAAAGATAATCCTGATTTGTGGAAAGAATCTCTAAAAGAAGAAAAAGAATCACTAGAAGCTACATTAAATGATGATTCATATCCAGAAGAATATAAAGCTTATTCTAGAGAAAGAATTGAAACAATAAATATATATTTAGACAAAAACATAAAGCCAATAGAAGAATGGGAATTTAATGGTATAAATTATGGCTTAGCATTTATATCTCTAATAGGAATGTTGATTTTAGCAGCTGGAATAGCAGTATTTATGAGTGATATAGTATCAGGAGAGTGTACTCCTCCAACATTAAAGTTTCTTTTAGTACAACCTATTTCAAGAGGAAAAGTTATTTTTTCAAAATTTATAGCAGTAGTTATAACAGTGATTACAATGATTGGAGGACTAGAAGCTTTAGTGGTAGCTGGAATTAGTGTATTTACAGGATTTGATGCAGGAAAAATGCCACAATACATAGGAAAAACTTTTCAATGGGATTATACTAATGCAGCACAAAATGGTGGACCAGAATTAGCAGAAGTTGCAGGAAGTGGAGTTTTAACAACTAGATGGATGTATTATTTATAATAGCATGTTGTGCATTTATTTTTATGATATCAGCAATATTTAAAAGTAGTATGATAACTATGGCAGTTTCAGTAATTTTATGTGTGGCAGGAACAATTATTCCTCAAATGTCAGAAACAATAAAATCAATCTCAAGATTTTTCTTTGTAAGCTATGGAGATACAACAAGTCTGGTTAGTGGATATTGTGCCTTGAATTTCAATAATCCAAATGTCACATTAGGCTTTGGAGTAGTTGTAATGATAATTACTATAATAGTTAGCTATATTTTGGCACATATTGTATTTAGTAAAAAAGATATACTTATATAATTAGATTTAAAGGCAGAGGTATATTCCTCTGCTTTTGTGATATAATGTAATAATTATTAAAAGAGGAGATGAAAAAAAGTTATGCCAGCAGGAAATGGAGTGAATTGCCCTAAGTGTCCAGAAAAATTATCAGGAAAGTGTTTAGGTAATGATTTATCATGTTTATGTTATAGGTGTCCAAGAAATTTATCACAATGTTTATGTGTAAGATATTGCAGAGAAACTGAGTCAGTACTTAATTATGATGAAAAATATTAATTAAATTAGAAAAATAAGTATAGAAAATAGTAAATTTAACACATTTATAAGTTGTGCTTTAGATATAAATGGTATATAATAAGAATTACCGTGAACACTTGTATTTGATAGAAATACATTTACAGAGGGTTAATTTAGCAATAAGCATAAAATAAAGGGAGGATTTTTTTTATTATGATTAGAGTATTAGCAAATGATGGATTAGAAGCATCAGCAGTAAAGGCTTTAGAAGCAGCAGGGGCAGAAGTTGTTACAAGCCATGTAGAACAAGCAGATTTAGGAGAAGCAGTAAGAGACTATGATGTCTTAATAGTAAGATCAGCAACAAAGGTAACTGCTGAAGTTTCAGAAAAAGCAAAGGGTAGTAAATTAAAATTAGTTATAAGAGCAGGAGTTGGTGTTGATAATATAGACATACCAGCTGCAAATGAAAATGGAATAGAAGTTAAGAACACTCCAAATGCAAGTTCAAATTCAGTTGCAGAATTAGCACTTGGACATATGTTTGCATTAGCTAGATATATAGCAATTTCAAATGTAACTATGAGAAATGGAGAATGGAATAAGAAGAAATATGAAGGTTCAGAAATCTTAGGAAAAACTCTAGGTATTGTAGGAATGGGAAGAATAGGACAATCTTTAGCAGCTAAGGCAGAAGCTTTAGGAATGAAGGTTGTTTATACTGATTTATTTGGAAAGAATGACAAATTAGCTTATGAATTCTTATCACTAGAAGATTTATTAAAGACTTCAGATTTCATATCATTACATGTTCCATATGATAAGAACCAAGGTTCATTAATAGGAAAAGCTCAATTTGATATGATGAAGGATGGAGTTTTCTTAATAGACTGTGCAAGAGGAAAAGTTGTTGAAGAAGCTGCATTATTAGAAGCTTTAAATAGTGGAAAAGTTGCTGGAGCTGGTCTTGATGTTTATGAAGAAGAACCAACTAAGAACACAGAACTTGTAAATCATCCAAGAGTAAGTGCTACACCACATATTGGAGCAGCTACTAAAGAAGCTCAAACAAGAATTGGAGAAGAAGTAGTTTCAACTATAAAGAATTTTTTCAATCTTTAATATTTAGGAGGAAACATAATGGCTACAGTAAGACCATTTAAAGGTATAAGACCAATTAAAGAACTGGCTTCAAAAATAGCAGCACTTCCATATGATGTTATGAATAGTGAAGAAGCTAGAGAAATGGTTAAGGGAAATCCATATTCATTTCTTCATGTAGATAGGGCAGAAATAGATTTAGACCCATCTATAGATGTTCATGATACAAAGGTTTATGAAAAGGCAAGAGACAATCTTAACAAAATGATTAGTGATGGCGAATATATGCAAGATGATATTCCTTGTCTATACATATACAGACAAACAATGAATGGAAGAGCACAAACTGGATTAGTTTTTTGTGCATCAATAGATGAATATATAAACAATACAATAAAGAAACATGAATTTACAAGAGCTGATAAGGAACAAGACAGAATTAACCATGTAGATTATTGTGATGCTAATACTGGTCCAATATTTTTAACATATAAAGAACATGATATCGCATCTGCTATTATAAAGGCTTGGACAAGTAGTGATGAAAAAAGAGAGCCTGTTTATGACTTCGTTTCAGAAGATGGAATAGGTCATACTGTATGGGTTATAGATAATCCTATAATAGTAGATGAAATAGTAGATATGTTCAAGGAAGTTGAAAACTTATATATTGCTGATGGACACCACAGATCAGCTTCAGCAGTAAAAGTTGGAATAAAGAGAAGACAAGAAAATCCAAACTATACTGGAGATGAAGAATTTAACTATTTCTTAGCAGTTGCATTCCCAGATAATGATTTAATGGTTATGGACTACAATAGAGTAGTTAAAGACCTTAATGGATTAACTGTTGATGAGTTAATTAAAAAGCTTCAAGAAAAGTTTGTTGTAACAGAATCAAAAGAACAAGTAAAACCATCTAAAAAGCATACATTTGGTATGTTCGTAGTATACTTCAAAATAATGTTTTAACTCCTATATTAGGAATAGAAGATGTAAGAACATCAGATAGAATAGACTTTATAGGTGGAATAAGAGGTATTGGAGAGCTTGAAAAGAGAGTTAATAGTGATATGAAAATTGCTTTCTCAATGTATCCAACAGAAGTTCATGATATAATGAACGTTGCAGATATTGGAGAAGTAATGCCACCTAAATCAACTTGGTTTGAACCAAAACTTAGAAGTGGATTATTCATTCATAAATTAAGTTAATCATTAAATAAAAAATAGAGCAGTAAGTATTTTTAATACTTTTTCTGCTCTATTTTTAGTATATAAAATTGTTAAGTTCATTATTTTATGAAACAGTGACTTCACTTCTGTCGCCTAAAGCATCTGAATAACATAATGAACTTAAGATTTTTTGAAACTTTACATTGAAAGAATCATTTCTTTTAATATAGCCGTAGAGTTTTTTACTGCTATAGGAGTAAATTTTTCAAAGTCCATATGAGCTCCATTATTATTTACATAGCATGCATGAGCAATGCTTGCCCCTTCCATTTCACAAGATAAAGCCTTAAAGTTATCCTCAAGCCAATGAATTTTATCCACACTTGCAATAAATTGGTCCCCAGAAACTATTCTTCCTGTGTATGTTTTAAATCCCCCAACCTTTTCACATGCTTTTTGAGCAAGCTCAACTAATTCTTTATCAGCCTTAAAGTCAAATGTATCCATTCTTGGAACTTGTCCAAGAGCATCTCCAAATACTGAACAGTCCATGTCGTGTTCGACAAGGCTATCTCCAATAACAACATCTCCAGGATAAATTTCTTTACCAATTCCTCCAGCAACTCCAACATTGATTATTTTATCAACCTTAAATTCAGAAATTAAAATTTGTGTGCATTTGCAACAGTCTTTTTTTCTTCAAGCTTCATATCTTTAAGTAATATTTCAAGCTCTTCGCTCATAGCACCAATTATTCCTAAAATCATTTTATTTAACTCCTTTAAATTTATATTCTATGAATAAGTTTAACAAAAAAAATTAAATATTTCTATACACTTAGTAGGTTATTTGGGTATACTTATTAATGAAGATTAAAAAAAGGAAGTGAAATAAATGGAAGTACAACATTCCTTATCTAGAACAGAATTATTAGTAGGAAAAGATGGATTAAATAAGCTTAGAAATAGCAAAGTAATAGTTTTTGGTGTTGGTGGAGTAGGAAGCTTCACAGTAGAAGCATT
>CACZYK010000085.1 GCA_902785295.1 uncultured Clostridium sp. | reverse complement strand
AAGGTTTTTCTCTTATCATTAGTTTTTATAATTTTATTATTTGCAACATTTGTAACAGCAGCCGTTAAATTTGTAAATTCTGATAATAATAAAGATAAGATTTCAACAAAAACACCAATTACTTCTACTGCTTCAATATCAAAAGAAAAAGTAGAAAGTAACACTATAGAAAGTGATACAATAGAAAGTAGTACAATAAGTATATCCACAGAAAGTGCAAAGGATAATAAAGAAGAAGTTACTAAGAGTGATGAAGAGGATAAGAAAATTGTAGAACAAAATACTAATGAGGGTAAAGAAGAGGTAAATACAGAAGAGAAAATTTCTCAACAATCAATTTCTAAAGAAGATACTTCCTTAAATAATAGTAGTAATGTTTCAAACAACAATTCTTCAAATAATGATTCTTCGAATAATAATTCTTCAAGTGAGAAAAATAATAATGAAGAAACAAAAAAAGGTGAAGAAAATAAAGAAGAAGAAAAACCTAAATTTATAGTTAATATAAATATAAAGATAGTAGATAATACAATACTTTCTTCACAAATAGTATTAGATAATGAAGTAAATGCTTTTCAGGCATTAAAATATTATTGTGAAAGTAATTCTATACAGTTAGGATATACAGGTTCAGGAAAGCTTGCCTATGTAAATTCTATTAATGGAATAAAAGAAAAATCTGAGGGACCATCATCAGGATGGATGTATAAGGTTAATGGAGTCTTTCCTAATATATCAGCTGGAAGGTATGATTTATCCTCAAATGATACATTAGAGTGGGTGTTCACTAAAGATGGAGGAAAGGATGTAGGAGAACGATGAAAGTAAGAGAGATAGTGATTATAGGATTAATATCAGCATTAAATATAGGCTCACGTCTTGTACTTCAGCCTCTTCCTAATATTAAACCTGTTACAACAATAATCTTATTATGTGGAATGATACTAGGAATGAAAATTTCAATCGGAATAGCAATTGTAACAACATTAGTTTCTGGAATGCTTTTAGGACTTGGAACATTTATTCCATTTCAAATTTTAGCTTGGGTAATAGTTGCCTTTGCAGGTTCAATTATAGGAAAGCTATTTGAAAAACCTAATGTTATTTTGATGGCTCTTTTCTCAGGATTTTGTGGATTTATGTATGGATTCTTTGTTTCCTTAGATAAGCTTATAATAGCAGGACTACCAGGATTTTTATCTTATTATGTGGCAGGATTACCTTTTGATTTTCTTCATGCAGTAGGAAATGTTGTATTTTATTTTATATTTTATCCAATTCTTACTCCTATTTTAAAAAAAGAAAAGTTAAAACTTAATGAAATTAAAAAATAACATAATTTTTTTTAATTCTTTAGGAAATTATATTAATTGGATAATTATGGATAACTTGCCAAGCTAATAATAAAGCTTAATAAAAGAAAAAAGTTTAGGAGTTTATATTAATATTCATTCTGCATTTCTAGAAAAATAGTAATAAAAGTATAAAATGTATTTATATGTTGAAATCATTGTAAAAAAGTAGTAGAATAATTGTAATCTGAATTTATCAGTATAAGTTTACCATTAAAAAAATTCAAAGTATAGGAGCTGAATATAATGCCAATAGTTTTAGAAAAAGGAAGCAAGATAAATTTAACAAAGAAAGATACAAAAAAAGTAGGAAAAATAAACATAAAAAAAGAAAGGATTTTTTGCTTCACTTTTTGGAGGAAATGATTCTGTAGATTTAGATTTAGGATGTTTATTTGAACTTAAGGATGGAAGAAAAGGAGCAGTTCAAGCTCTTGGAAATAGCTTTGGTAGTTATGATACAGCACCATATATTGTTTTAGATGGTGATGATAGAACAGGAGCTAATGCAAATGGGGAAAACATTTTCATAAATGGAGATAAGATTAAGGAAATAAAGAGAATATTAGTATACACATTTATTTATGAAGGTGCAGCAAATTGGCAACAAGTTGATGGAAAAGTACGTATAAATATAAGTGGACAAGAAGAAATATTAATAAATATGGATGAATATAAAAATGGATATAATATGTGTGCATTAATAATGCTTGAAAATGTAAATGATACTACATTTTCTGTTGAAAAATTAGTAAGATATTTTCAAGGGCATGAGAAGATGGATAGGGCTTATAATTGGGGAATGAGATGGGTTCCTGGAAGAAAGTAATTAAAAAATAGGAGGAAACAGGTTTTGAGCATAGCAGTTGGTATAGATTTAGGAACTACAAATTCTGCAATTTCTTATATAAAAGATGGAAATGTACAAATGATTCCTATTGAAGGAAAGAATACTTTTCCTTCAGTTATAGCTGTAAGAAATGGAGAAATATTATCAGGACAACAGGCAAAATCAAGATTATTAATAGACCCAGATAATACAGTATCATCTAGTAAAAGAGATATTGGAGAGGACATTACTTATAACTTAGGAGGAAATATATTCACCCCTGAAGATATAGCATTTCATATATTAAGTGCAATGAAAAAGAAAGCAGAATCTTATTTAAAAGAAGAAATAAAAGAAGCTGTAATAACAGTTCCAGCATATTTTACTTCAGAACAAAGAGAAATAACAATGAATGCAGGCAAAAGAGCAGGCTTTAATGTTTTAAGACTAATACCAGAACCAACAGCAGCTGCTTTAGATTATGGAATGGAGCAGGATAAAAATCAAACAATAATGGTATATGACTTAGGGGGAGGAACCTTTGATATATCAATAATGAGGGTAGAGGAAAATGATTTTGAAATCTTAACTGTAGTTGGTGACTCAAAGCTTGGAGGAGATGACTTTAATGATGTAATAACTAATATTTTATGTCAAAAGGTTAATAGAGATTTAGGTATTATTATCACATTACAAAAGGAAAAGAAATATATTTCAGCAATAACAAAATTAAAAGAGGCTGCAGAAAGAGCAAAAATAGATTTAAGTGAGCTTATGGAAGCAGAAATTATAATTCCTAATTTAATTGATGATTATTGCTTTGAGAAGGTTATAAGAAGAAGTGAATTTAATGATGCTGTAAAGCCTTTAGTAGATAGAACTCTTGAAAAAGTAGATAGTGCATTAAACATCTTAAACTTTACATCTAAAGATATTGATAAGGTTATACTTGTTGGAGGCTCTACAAAAATGCCTATAATAAGGGAATCTGTAGAAGAAAAAATTAAAGAACCATATATGGCTTCTAATGTAGATGAAGTAGTAGCACGTGGAGCTGCAATTATGGCAGTTTCTTTATCAAATCCTGATTATAAAAAGAAAAGTGGAATAGACTTATCTAAAAAAATAGCAGTTAAAGAAAAAGCAGTATTTACATATGGAGTTGATATGTTAAATAACCGTGGAGAGCTTAAGTTTAATCCTATTATTAAAAAAGGGACATTACTTCCAGCTGTAAATGGAATAATAGGTTCAACTTCAAGGGAGTATCAAAATGGTGTACTTTTAAATGTATATAGAGGAGAGAGCTTAGAATTAAAAGAAAATGAATATTTAGGTGAATTATCCTTTGATATAAAAAATCCAGTAAGAGAAATGGTACCAGTACTTGCTTTATTTGAAATAGATAATAATATGATTATAAGATTTAGAAGTGTACAAATTCCAACTACTAAAGAATATTTAAAACTTATAGAAAATGATGATATAAAGGGACTAAAATATTGCCTAGATAGTGGAAAGCTCAGAGCTACAGAAGTTATAATAGATGGAAAAAAGAAAGATAAAAATCTATAAAAATAAAATTGTAAGGAGAGTAATCTTATGGTAGAAGAAGACATAGAGACCAGGGAGGAAAAAGAAGCTAAAATAAAAGAATGGATATATAAATTAAAATCTAATATTGATAAGAGCAAAGAATATTTTAATAAAGCAGATGAGATAATAGATAAATTTAATGAAAATTTATTTATTGAAGAATTAGATGAAAAAGAAAAAAAGCTTTTGTTAAATAGAAATAAAAGTCTAAGTTTAATTAAAAAAATGAATAAAAATGCTATAGATGAAAGCTTAATTAATATATTGAAAAATGAAGATATAAAACTAAACAATGAAGAAATTTATGATATAAAATATTTAGAAAAGAAAAAAGAAGAATATTCAAAAAACTGTTTTGATTTTTTAATGTTTTACCTTATTCCTATAATAGATGGAATTGAGGCAGGAATAAGCTTTATAGAATCTTCAAATGAATGTATACTTATAAAAAAGACTCTTGATATATATATAGAAATAGAAACACTGTATATGGAGTTATTAACTTATTTTGGTATAAAGAAGGTTAAAGTAAGAAAAAAAGAAACTGTTAATTTTGATTTTATGGATATCATAGATATAGAAGAAACAAATGATATTGATTTAGATATGAAAATAGAAAGTATAGTTGAAAGTGGATATGGTTATTTTGAAGGGGAAGATTTATCTCAATTAGTAAGAGTTATACGTAGGCCACGTGTTATTGTATACAAATATATTTAAGGGGTGATAAAATGGGGTATGATGCACAAAATTCACCAGTAATAGGTATAGATTTAGGAACTACTTATAGTTCAATTGCTAGATGGAATGGAAAAGAAGCTGATATATATAGCCCAAGGGGAGAGAGATGCTTTCCTTCTGTTATTTATTATGATGAGAGAAATGATAAATATATTTTTGGAAATGCTGCATTTATGAGTGGTATATTAAATCCTGATAATGTAAAAATAGGTGTAAAAAGAGATATGGATGATGGAAGTAAGAAAATAAAGATAGGTCCTAAAGAGCTTACACCAATAGAAATATCTTCAATGATATTAAAAAATATGTATGATAGTATAAAATCTATGTTCCCAGCAGGTGTTTATAATGCTTCAGGAGTAGTAGTTACAGTACCCTATTATTTTAAAGCACATCAATTTCAAAATACAACAGAGGCAGCAAAAAAAGCTGGTTTAAAAATCCTTGGAATAATTCAAGAACCAATTGCTGCTGCTTTAGCTTATGGACTTCACCATTCTAATAATAACAATAGAGATGAAAATATATTAGTATTTGATTTAGGTGGAGGAACCTTTGATTTAACAATTATAAATATAAAAGAAGACTCTGAAAATCTTTTCTTTAATGTAATTGGAATTGGAGGAGATGATAGACTTGGAGGCTTAGATTTCGATAAGGCATTTATGGATTATATAATTCAAAAAGAAGGTATTGATTTTTCAACTGTAAAAAAAGAGAAAATAAGAAAAATAGGAAAACAGAAAATTTTAGATAATGTAATAAAATGCAAAGAAATTTTAAGTGCTACAGAAAGTACCTATGTAGCAATACCGGATGTTATACCAGGAGTTCATATAGATTCTGAATATACAAGACAAGATTTTGAAAAAGCTATTGACAAATATTTAGTTAAAATAAGAAAAATAATAAGAGAAACAATGGCTAAAGCAAGAGTAGGAGCTAGTGATATAACAAAGGTATTAAAAGTTGGAGGGTCAAGTAAAATTCCTATTATGGACTCTATAATAGAAAGTGAATGTGGAAGTAACAAGACTTATTCAGATATAGACCCAAGCCTTTGTATAGCAGAAGGAGCTGCTATATATGCAGCATATCTTAGTAAAAATTTAGATTTTAATAAAAACATAAAAATAGAGACTGCTGTGGCTCATGCTTTAGGGGTAGAAGATGGAGAAGGAAATTTTATAACTTTAATAGAGCAAAATAAGAGAACACCAGCACAAGAAACCTTAATATTTACTACAGATAAAGATAATCAAACTGAAATTGAAGTAGAAGTATATCAAGGAACAAACCCTATAGCTAAAAATAATTCACATGTTGGAACAGTAAAAATTTCAGGATTAAGAGCAGTCCCTATGGGAGAGCTTGATATAAAGATAACCTTTGAAGTTGATTCTTCACAAGAAGTAAAGGTAAGAATATGTGAAGAATTAAGTGGAATAGATAAAACTGAAGTATTGAAACTAACCTAATTTATATCAAAATTATTCCAAAATAGTTGTTTTGTGATATAATAAATTTAAGAGATTAATTCTTAATTTCTTAAAGTATCTAAAATAAAGGAGAAAAAATGGCAAATATATTACATTATTTAAGAGAAGTTAATACAGCTTCGATAATTATAAGGCTTACACTTGCTGTGATTTTCTCAGGAATAATTGGATTAGAAAGAGGAAGAAAAAAAAAGACCAGCTGGTTTAAGAACTCATATTTTAGTGTGTGTTGGTTCAACTATTGTTGCACAGGTTATAAGTGGAATAGGTTTTTTAGGTGCTGGCACTATTATAATAGATGGAAAAAATAAAGTGAAAGGTTTAACTACCGCAGCAGGTTTATGGTCTTGTGCGTGTATGGGACTAGCTATAGGAATAGGATTTTATGAAGGTGCGATAATAACATGTATATTTTTATTTGGAGTAGTGACAGGTCTTCATAAGCTAGACTTGTATCTTCAAGGAAATTCAAAGGTAATTGATATATATGCTGAATTTGATAATATCTCAGCTGTAACAGATTTTATATCAAATATAAAAGAAACAGGTGCAAGAGTTTCAGATATTGAAATGAAAAAATCTAAAGAATCAGGTGGAGGGGTAGGTGTTATCATGACATTAAAGCTACCAGAAAAATGTGACCACACAGAGTATTTAATAAATCTTCATAAATCTAAAGGAATACAATTTGTTGAAGAAATAGCATAAATAAAATAATTGAATCTTTAATCCTTTAAAACTTCTTAGAGAATTTTTTAGTTCTTTAAGAAGTTCTTATTAGTATAAATTTTGAGTTGTTTATAAATGGCTAAACTTTATTAAGAAATAGTTAATCAAAAAATTTTAACTGAAATTATTAAATACAATACTAAATTAAAGTTTTTAATAGTAGGAGATGGTGGATATACTAATGAACTAAAGAATATTATAAAAAATGAAAGAATAGAAGAAAATGTTATTTTTGCAGGTGCTAAGGCACATGAAGAAATTAGTATATATTATAAAATGGCAGATGTTTTTGTTTCAGCATCAAATAGTGAAACGCAAGGATTAACTTATGTAGAAGCAATGGCATCTGGATTGCCAGTATTAGCAAAGGCTGATTCATGCTTAGACTGGTTATTAAAAAATAAAAAAAATTCCTGTATCTTTGAAAGTAAAGAAGAATTTATAATGTTATTAAATACACTTTTAGATGACAAAAGTTATTGTGAAAAAATAAAGAAAGAAGCTGTCTTATCTGCAAAGCTTGCATCATCAGAAGTATTTGCACATAAAATAGAAAATGTATATAATGAAGCATTGAATATGAGAAAGTACAATAAAACTATGTAAATTATTAAAAATTTACCAATATTTTACGAAGGAATATTAGAAAAATATTGACAATAGAATTTACTGGTGATATCATTTCTAAAAAAATAAATTATGAAAGGATATTATATGATAGATTTTATTGTCAGTATTGATAAAGAAATTTTATGTTTTATTCAAGAATTTTTAAGATGTGATTTTCTTAATAAAATATTTTCCTTTATAACAAGCTTAGGAAATGGAGGATTTATTTGGATTGTAATATCAATAATACTACTTATTCCTAAAAAAACTAGAAAAGTAGGAGTTTTATCAATATGCTCTTTATTATTATGTTATGTAACAAATGATTTAATAATTAAAAAGCTCGTTGCAAGAGAAAGACCTTTTAATAAATTTTCAGAGCTTATTCCATTAATAAAAAAGCCAGTAGACTTTTCATTCCCATCAGGACATTCTGCAAGCTCCTTTGCTTCAGCAGGAATATTATTTAGGTATTTAGACAAAAAATATGGCATATTAGCAATAGTTCTTGCAGCACTTATTGCATTTTCAAGATTATATTTAGGAGTTCATTTTCCTAGTGATGTAATTGCAGGAATTATAATGGGACTTCTAAGTAGTTATACTATATCAAAATTAGAAAAATATATATTTTTAAAGAGAAAATATAAAATAGAAAACTAAATAAGAACTGTCTTTAATAAATACTTTACATTATAAATTTTAGCTTTATGTAAAGTAATATTAAAGACAGTTCTATTTTTAATTATTTAGGTTCATTACCATTGATTATTAGTTGCAGTTTTTGGGTTTGGTTTATTATCTTTACTTTTGCTATATGTATTAGTCTTTTCTTTATTTTTATCAGTATTAGTCTTCATTATTTTCACCACCTTAAAATTAATACAATATTAGTTTGTACATTTTATAAATAAAAATACCACCTAAAAATATGTTTTTTTAAAGAAATTAATGGTAGACTATTGATATAATAAAAGTGAAGTTTTGATTAGCTTTTTAGAGGTGAAAAAATGAGTTTTTTTGAATTAATAAATAAAAGAGAAAGTGTAAGAGGATATTTAGATAAGCCTGTTGAAAGAGAAAAGATAGAAAAAATTATTGAATGTGCAAGATTATCGCCTTCAGCTTGTAATGCTCAACCATGGAAGTTTGTAGTTGTTGATAATAAGGAAATTGTAGAGAAAATCTCAAAGAATTTATATGACCCTTTAATAGGTGGAATAAATAAATTTGCACTTACAGCTCCTGTATTTATAGTGGTTGTTGGAGAAAAAAGAAATTTAACATCAAAAATAGGAAGTGTTGTAAAAAATAAAGATTATACATCAATGGATATAGGAATAGCATGTGAAAATATATGTTTAGCAGCAACAGAGCTTGGACTTGGAACTTGTATGATGGGATGGTTTAAAGAAAAAGGGATAAAAAAGATACTAGAAATTCCAGACAAAAAGGAAATTCATCTAGTAATATCTTTAGGATATCATGAAAATAAAGAACCTAGAAAGAAAGTAAGAAAAGAAATAAATGAAATTTTTAGCTATAATAAATATGAGTAGTTTTTAACATAAAAAAGAAGGAGGAAAAAGTGAAAAATGCATTAGGACATTTTAAGACAATAACAAACCATAAACTTTTAGTGATGAAATATTGTTTTAAAGTAGGATTATATAAACAAGGATTATTACATGATTTATCTAAATATACATGGGTTGAATTTTCAGCTGGAATTAAATATTACAAAGGATATATGAGTCCAAATGGAATTCAAAAAAAAGTAGAAGGGTTATCAACAGCATGGCTTCATCATAAGGGAAGAAATAAACATCATTTTGAGTATTGGATTGATTATGGTATAAATCCAGAGGAAGGAATAAAGGGTATGAAAATGCCAGTTAAGTATGTTGTTGAAATGTTTATAGATAGAATGTCAGCTTCTATGAATTATCAAAAAGAAAAATATACAGATAAAAGTCCATTAGAATATTATGACAAAAGAAAGGAGTATTATCTTTTACATGAAACTACAAGAAAGCAACTAGAATTTTTGCTTAATAAGCTTGCAAAAGATGGAGAAAAAGAAACTCTAAGGTTTATTAAAAAAGAAGTTTTAAAAGAGGGATTTTTAGATGAAATATAATAATATATGCTGTTAAGATAGTGTTAAGAAAATTAACAAAAATAGGCATTTACATTAATTTTATAAAAAAATTGCTAAAAAAAGTATTGATTTTTATTTTCATTGATAGTATTATAAGAACATAAAAAATACAGACTATCAAAGAGGATAGTACAAGGTAGGAATTCATGCCTTGTATTATCCTCTTTTTTTGTTTGTTTAAGGGAGGATAAGAAGATGGAAATTAATAGTGGGGATACTGCATTTATTATGATAAGTGCAGCGTTAGTATTTTTTATGACACCTGGTTTAGCATTCTTTTATGGAGGAATGGTAAGAAGAAAAAATGTACTTAATACTATGTTTATGTCTTTAGTAATGTGTGGTATTTCATCAGTACTTTGGGTTGTAATTGGATATTCAATGTCCTTTGGAGGAGATATATGTGGTTTTATAGGTGGATTTAATAATCTTTTCTTTAATGGAGTTGGGTTAACACCAAATGAGTTGTATGCTTCAACAATACCAGAGGTTGTATTTGCAGCATTTCAAATGATGTTTTCTATAATAACACCAGCATTATTTACAGGTTCATTAATAGGAAGAGTTAGATTTAAAGCTGTAATAGTATTTGTTGTATTCTGGTTACTTTTAGTTTATTATCCATTAGCTCATATGGTATGGGGAACTGGTGGATTTATAGATGGATTAGGAGCATTAGATTTTGCAGGAGGAAATGTTGTTCATATTAGTTCAGGAGTAACAGGTCTTGTATTATGTATGGTAATTGGAAAGAGAAGAGGTCATGGCTTAATAAGTTATAAACCTCATAATATACCATTTGTAGTTTTAGGTGCATCACTTTTATGGTTTGGATGGTTTGGATTTAACGCAGGTAGTGCTTTAGCAGCAAATGGACTAGCAGCTCATGCTTTTATAACTACAAATACCTCAGCTGCAATAGCAATGTTATCATGGATGCTTGTAGAAAAAATTGTAGCAGGAAAACCAACACTTATGGGAGCTGTTACAGGTGGAGTTTTAGGACTAGTTGCAATAACTCCAGGAGCAGGATTTGTTCCAGTTTGGTCTGCATTAATTATAGGAGCATTAGTAAGTCCAATTTGTTTCTTTACAATGTCAACTGTTAAAAAGAAATTTGGATATGATGATGCCTTAGATGCTTTTGGTTGTCATGGTGTTGGAGGTATCTGGGGAGGAATAGCAACAGGATTATTTGCTCAAACTTCTATTAATTCAAAAGCACAATGGAATGGACTTTTCTTTGGAGATACTCATTTATTTATAGCTCAAATAGAAAGTATAGTAATAACAATTGTATATGCAGCAGTACTTTCATTTATAATAATAAAAGTGATATCATTATTTATGGATATAAGAGTTAGTGATAGAGAAGAAGCTAACGGAATGGATTTATCAGAACATAATGAAAATGCATATCCATCATTTAATGGATTAGATTAGTAGGGGGAATATAATATGAAGAAGATAGAGGCTATAATTCGTCCAGAAAAGTTACAAGATATAAAAGATGCCTTAATAGAAAAAAAAGTAGGTGGAGTAACAATCAATCAAGTAATGGGTTGTGGAAAGCAACATGGATGGACAGAATTTATAAGAGGAAATGAAGTATTAGTTCACTTTCTTCCAAAAGTAGAAATAAAGATAGTTGTAGAAGATAGCAAAGTAGATGAAGTTGTTAAGCTTTTAATGGATATAAGTAAAACTGGTGAAGTTGGAGATGGAAAAATATTCATCAGTAACATAGAAGAATGTATAAGAATACGTACAGGAGAAAAAGGAAATAAAGCTTTATAAACGAGAGTTTTAGTTGATAAAAAATAGTATTTGTGTAATACAAAAAAGTAACATTAAAATAGCAAGTAAAAATCCTTAGGAAACATAAAAAATTTCCTAAGGATTTTTTTATTAATAAGATTAGGATTACTTGTTTACTCAATAAAATGAAAAAGTTTAGAAAATCTTTAAACTTTCTGAAAAAGTTCTTTAGATATTACATTTATAATTAAGTTAAAACAACTAAAGAAAGCAAATATACACAAATAGATAATGAATAAAATTATGAGAAAGGAAGTTATTGTATGTGGAAAAAAGTAATAAGTAGTATTTTATTATTTTATTGTTTTATTATTATGATTGGATGTTCAAGTAAGAATAGTGAAATAGCATTACTATCTTTACAAGAGGTTAGAGATGAATCTAAGAAAACTATGGAAGAGGTAAGAAAAAACGAATATAAGAATTTAATATTTGAAGATTTTACTCCTAAAATAACAAATGCTGATGAAATATATAAGATATGTATAGGAAAAAAAGTATTTTATTATGACAATATAGAAAATTATTTAAATAAGGCTCCTAAAATATTGGAAAGTATGTTAGAAAAGGATAATTTAAGTGAAGAGTTTATGTTAGACCCAAGTTATAATATTAAATATTCTAAAATGCTTGAACAGGTTAAACAAGGAACATACATAAATGATAATCCAATAATACAATATGATGATGGAAAGATGTTTGCATTTACAATGCCATCTTTAGATTATATGTGGGTCGATAAAGGAACTACAAAAGAACTTTTTGGAAAAAATATTGAGGATTTTAGTCCATTAGTTCCATCTAATTTTGATGTTGTAAAAGAATATTGTTTGCAAATGAACAATAATTCTCTTAATGATGAATATAAACTTATGGATGAAAAGGTTAGTGTTTCTGATGTAATAAAATATTGTAGTGATTATTTTAATAATAATCTTAAATATGAAACAAATAAAAATATAAAATTAGATTTTTATGAAGCTGATGTTCTAAAATTAGATGATAATACATTTGGATATCATATTATTTGGAGAAGAATGTATAATGAGATACCATTTGATTCAATAAAATCAGCTGCAAGTGGTTCATTTCCCAAAAATAAAATGTTTGATATTGGAAGATGTTTAATGATAGGAAAAGATAATATAGATTTTTATAATGGAGTTATTCCTAATGTGGAAATAGAGAATGTTGGAAAAGCAATAAAAGAAATAATTCCTTTAAAGATAGTATTTAAAAATGTTTCTGAAAAAATGTCATCAGCAACTGAGTTTATTGTGACTAATACAGAATTAATATATTATGAAACAGCTAATAATAATGAAACTGAAACAGCATCTATAAAAAATATGAAAGTTTATAGTGAAGCTTATCCAACATGGAAGGTAACTTTAAAGAATCCTAATGATGATTCAATAATTAATTGCTATGTTGATATATTAACAGGAGAAGTTTCAACTATAGGACTTCAATACTGATTGAGAGGTATTGGGTATGAAGCTTTTTAATATGGTCAAAGTCGATATTTATAAAACTCTTAAATCTTATATTTTTTGGATTGCAGTTTTAACAGTATTTATATTGTGTTTTACAGCAACATTATATACAGATGAAACAAACAAAAAATACACAATAATAAATGTTTTACTTAATTTTAATAGGGATACAATACTACAAAATATAGATTATTCAGCTCAAAGAGTTATGATATTGGGAAAAACAAGCAAAATATTTATGTTTATTACAATAGTAACAGGGTTTCCTTTTATATCAGTTTTTTGTGATGAAAGAAAAAGTAAGAATATGAGAATGATAATATACAGAAGTGAGAAAGCAAGATATTATGTTAGTAAACTTATATCAGCAATAATATCTGGAGGTCTAGTTATAACCTTAGGATATATATTATTTTGTATAGTAGTAAGCTTTCTATTTCCATCAATAAATGAATTTCCTTTAAATATGCAAAAGAATTTTAATGATGTCATTACATATTATGGAAAGCATGAATTTACTTTTTTGTATTATAAAATTGGAAGTATAGCAATAATTTTTTCTTCAATAATTGAAATGTTTATATATGGAGCTTTTGCTGTTATTTTGACCTTTATATTTTCTTCTTTTATAACTAATAAATATCTTCTTTTATGTATTCCTTTTACATTAAAATATATTTTTGATATGTGGATAAATAAACTTCAACTTGAAATATGGGCAAAAAATATGGAAGGTGGAGTAATTCAAAAGTTTATTGTTAATAATTGTAGCCTTGAAATGTTAATGAATATATTTTCCACCAATAAAGTTATAATATACATTATTTCATATATAATAATATCAATTATTGCAGAAATAGTATTTGCTACTATAATGAATAGGAGAATTGATTATGGGGAGTAAGAAAAAAGATTTTTCATTAAAAACAGCATATAATATAGCCAAAATTGAATATATAAAGTGGTTATTTAATCCTAGACTTACTATTATTATAATGATGTTTATATTTATAAAAGATTCTGCAATTGACCCTTTAATTGAACATGCAAATAAGATGAATAAGCCTATAAATATAATAGAGCCATTCATAGCAATAGGAAATTCTAAAATGATGTTATTACTGATTCCAGCAATTTTCATTACATTAATAAGTGATTTCCCAAAAACAGATGGAAATACAATATTTGTAATATCAAGGTCAGGAAGAAAAAATTGGTTTATAGGTCAAATTTTTTTTAACATATTTAGTATATTTACATATATATTTATAGTATTTATTGGTTGTGTACTTCTTTCTTTTAAAAAAGGAAAAGTAAGTAACTCATGGAGTGAAGTAATAACAAAATATAATAAAAATTTTCCAGAAGATTCACATAGTTTTGCATCAGAGCTTATTGATGGAAGATTATATAATCAAATGACACCATTAAATGCATTAGTAAATACAATGTTGTTAATAGGATTATATTTATTTGTTCTTTCACTTATATTGTTATTATTTTATTTAATGGATAAAAAATTTATAGGAATATTAATAAATATTATCATTATGGCAATAGGAACTGCTTTAACATTTATAGAGCTTGATATAATGTGGATTACTCCTTTAGCAAATTCAATAATATGGCTTCATTATACAGAGTTTTATAGTGAATATATAGTACCTGTTGTTCAATCATATATATACTTCTTTCTAGTTACATTATTTCTTATAGGTATATCAATACATTTCCTTAAAAAATACAATTTTATTAATATATCTGAGATAGACTAAATGGAAAATTGAAACTGTTAAAAATAGAGCTTTTAATATATAATAAATTAAAAGATTGAAAAAGGAGATGATAAATAGTTGTTAAAAACATATTCAAATGTGAGTAAATATACTCAAAGATACCTAAAATCCAAGGTATAGTTTGTGCTAACTTTATAG
>CACZYK010000084.1 GCA_902785295.1 uncultured Clostridium sp. | reverse complement strand
TATTTTCTTTATTGATGAATTTAATGTTACACTTGCAAGTTTTGTACAACTTGCAAAACAAGAGTATGGTATTTCCTTAATTTTATTTGGAATTGTTACACTTGTTATATTTGTACTATCAAAAGCATAATTTGGTAAACTTTCTACATTATCTCCTATTTTTAATGTCGTAAAATTATCACATCCCTTAAATACATCATATCCATACATTGATGTACATTCTATAGCATTATAATTTACTGTTGTTAAATATGCACAATTTTTAAATGCATAACTTCCTATTGATTTTATATTTTTAGGGATTGTAACCGTTTTCAAAGAATAATTATCAGCAAATGCATAATTAGCTATATACTTTACTGTATACCCGTTTAACGAATCTGGGATGGTTACATTAGATAAACTACCTGTATAACCTGCTATTTCTACATAACCACCATTTATATTGTATTGCCATGAACCACTTGTATATGTTGCAGCTTTTACATCTTGAACCCTTACATCTAAAAATAGAAATACAGCTATCATTGTCATTACAAAATATGACAATATCCTTTCAAATTTTTTCATTATAGTTTCCCCCTTTTAAAATGAAATTTTATTAAGGTAGTATACTTATATTTAAGATACTCTTTTTTTCATTATACTATTATAGATATATAAATTCAAGCTTATTAGGGTATTTTTTCTATTTTTGTCTATTATTGAATTTTACTTAAATTTACTTTAAAATTTTGAACTATTCATATTGCTTTTTAAAATTTTAACAAAACATTAAACTAAATTTAAATAGCCTTATGAAATATTTTTATTCATAAGGCTATCTGTTTATATTAAATATATTTATTCTGTTTTATTAATATTAACTTTTATTTAAAGTATATAGGAAGATATTGTTTTTCTCCACCTTCATTTTCCCATACTAAGATTTGTTCAGCTGAATCACCACTTACTTTACACTTTATTCCTAAGAATTGTGTATTTTCTAATGTTTCTACAATATCTGATGATTTTGTTCCGTCTAAAGAGTCTTTAACATATGTGGCATAATCATTATTTACAGCTACTAGCTTTTCTGAATCTATATCATAAAGCTTAATATTTTTTAACAACTTATCTGAATATAGTCCTACTAATACATTTCCATCTTTTTGATCCATATTTGATATAACATCTCTATTAGTAACTCCAGATTTATCAGCTAAATCAAGCACCTCTCCTTGTAAATCTTCTTGGTTTGGATCTATATCTATAACTAAATAAAAAGCATCTCCAACAGTATTATCTTTTACCAATTCTTCTGCTTTATCCACTTTTATTGGTGGTTCTTCAGTTGATGTACTTGCTTCAACTTTATCATCTGTATTAGTATCAACTGTACTTGTTTCAGATGATACTGTATTGGTATCACTTGTGCTTGTTTCAGAAGTCACTGTACTAGTATCAATTGTACTTGTTTCATTACTTTTTTTACCACAAGAAATCATTAATGTTGATGCTATAGTTAATGCTACAACAACTGCTATTATTTTTTTACTTTTCATTCTTATCTCCTCACTTTTTATCCTTTTTCATATAAATTTATTATAACATATATTATTTTTATATAAATAAGTATATATATTACATATTTATTACTTTTTAAAAGTTATAAAATATTTATGATTTCATATTTTATTTAATTTTTAAGGATTAAAGTTTACTACATACTAATTAAAATTGTTATAAACTTTCTTCTATAATTTTATTTAATTTATAACACTTTGATCTTTAGGACTTATTACTTCCTTTGACTTTGGAAGTTCTATAACTTTTTCTTCACCACTTAGCTTTTTAAATGCTACTGATAACATTAACTTTATTCTGTTTAGTTGGTTTACTTCTGAAGCTCCTGGGTCGTAGTCTACTGCAACTATATTTGCTTTTGGATATTTTTCTTTTAGTGGCTTCATCATTCCTTTTCCTGTTACATGGTTTGGAAGGCAAGCAAATGGTTGCATACATATTATGTTGTCTGTTCCACTTTCTATAAGTTCAACCATTTCTGCTGTTAAGAACCATCCTTCACCACATTGGTTTCCTATTGAAAGTATTGGCTCTGCCATTTTTGCTAATTCTTTAATATGTTTTGGTGCATGGAAGTGTTTTGATTTTTCTAGTTCTGCCTTCATTGTCTTTCTAAACATCTCCATAATGTTTATTGCAAGCATATTTAAATCTTTAGATTTTTTAGATGATTCACCTAAATACCTATATTTAAATTCTGCATCATAACATGAATAGAAGAAGAAGTCCATTAAGTCTGGCATAACTGCCTCTCCACCTTCTCTTTCAATAATTTTTACAACATCATTATTTGCTGTTGGGTGGAATTTAACTAATATTTCTCCAACTAGTCCAACCTTTGGCTTTACAACATCTTTTCTTTCTAATTCATCAAATTCTTTTATTATTCCTCTTATATTCTTTTTAAATTCTCCAAGCTTTCCATTTCTAGCATTTTCTTTTGCTTTTTCATTCCATTTTTCATATAGAGCATCTGCTGACCCTTCTACCTTTTCATATGGTCTTGTTGCATATAAAACTCTCATGAATAAATCTCCATAAACAAGCGCCATAAGTGCTTTCTTTATTAAGCCTACACTTAGCTTAAATCCTGGCTGTTTCTCAAGTCCTACTGCATTTAATGATATTATTGGAATTTTTGAAAGTCCTGCTTCTTTAAATGCCTTCTTTAAGAATGCAACATAATTTGTAGCTCTACATCCTCCACCTGTCTGAGTTATTATAACTGAGGTATTGTCTAAATCATATTTTCCTGATTTTAATCCATGAATAATTTGTCCTACAACTATTATTGATGGATAACAAGCATCATTATTTACATATTTTAATCCCTCTTCAACAGCTTCCATATCAATTGATGGAAGAACTTCCATATCATACCCACAAGACTTAACTGCTTCCTCTATAATTTCAAAATGTATTGGAGACATTTGAGGAGCTAATATTTTATGTTTCTTTCTCATTTCCTTTGTAAATGTAGCATTTTTATATTCTATATTCTCTCCCTTAGGAACATATCCATTTCTTTCTCTTTCATCCATAGCAGCCTTTAAAGATCTTATTCTTATTTTTGCTGCCCCTAAATTATTTCCTTCATCTATTTTTAAGCATGTATATATTTTACCCTTTGAAGCCATTATCTCTGCTACTTGGTCTGTGGTTACTGCATCTAGTCCACATCCAAAAGAATTAAGCTGAATAAGCTCTAAATTTTTGCTTTCTGCTGCAAAATATGCTGCTCTATATAATCTTGAATGATACATCCATTGGTCTACAACTCTTAATGGTGTTTCCAATTTTCCTAAGTGAGCTATACTATCCTCTGTTAAAACTGCCATATCAAAAGAATTTATAATATCTGGTATACCATGATTTATTTCTGGGTCTATATGATATGGTCTTCCAGCAAGGACAATTCCCTTCTTTCCTGTTTTCTCTAAATAATCTAAAACTTCTTGACCTTTTTCTCTTAAATCCTTGTCAAAAGCTTCTCTTTCTGCATATGCTTTTTCCACAGCATTTTTAGCTTCTGTAAGACTTACATCAAAATCTTTAAATTCAGTAACTATTCTTGAAGGAAGTCCTTCTTTGTCATTTAATGAGAAGAATGGTTCTATAAGCTTAATACTCTTATCTTTAAATACATCCATATTAGTTCTTATAACTTCTGGATATGAAGTTACCATAGGACAATTATAGTGGTTTCCTGCATCTTTAAATTCTATTCTTTCATAAGATACACAAGGATAGAAAATTGTCTTAATTCCTCTATTTACAAGTGACATTATATGTCCATGAGAAATTTTAGCTGGATAACAAGCAGATTCTGATGGAATTGTTTCTATTCCAAGTTCATAAATCTTTTTACTTGATACAGGAGACAACTCAACTCTAAATCCTAACTCTGTAAGCAATGTAAACCAGAAAGGATAATTTTCATACATATTTAAAACTCTAGGAATACCTATTGTTCCTCTCTTAGCTTTATCCTTATCTAATGGTTTATAAGAAAATAATCTCTTAAATTTATACTTATAAAGATTTGGAACATCCTCTCTTTTCTTTTCAATTCCAAGACCTCTTTCACATCTATTTCCTGAAATAAATTCTTCATCTGTTGAGAACTTATTTATTGTTAAAAGACAATTATTTCCACATTTTCCACATCTTCTAAAGTCTGTTGACATTTCAAAGCTTTCTATCTTATCCTTTGGAAGCATTGCAGAAACTTCTCCTTCTACATATCTCTCCTTTGAAATAAGTGCTGCACCAAAAGCACCCATAAGGCCTGCAATATCTGGTCTTACAGCTTGTCTACCTGAAATATTTTCAAAACTTCTTAAAACTGCATCATTATAAAAAGTTCCACCTTGAACAATTATCTTTTCTCCCATTTCCTTAGGGTCTCTTATTTTTATAACTTTAAATAATGCATTTTTTATTACAGAATAAGAAAGTCCTGCAGAGATATCAGAAACTTCAGCACCTTCTTTTTGTGCTTGTTTAACTTTTGAATTCATAAATACTGTACATCTTGAACCTAAGTCAACTGGTGATTTTGATTTTAATGCTTCCTTTGCAAAGTCTTTAACTTCCATATTTAAAGATTTTGCAAAACTTTCTATAAATGAACCACAACCTGATGAACATGCTTCATTTAAAAGGATGGAATCTATAACTCCATTTTTTATTCTAAGGCATTTCATATCTTGTCCACCAATATCTAATATAAAGTCTACTCCTGGAAGGAAGTATTCTGAAGCTTTATAGTGAGCTATGGTTTCAATTTCTCCTATATCCACATGAAGAGCTGCCTTTATTAATGCTTCTCCATAACCAGTTACAGTTGATTTTGCTATTTTAACACCCTCTGGAAGCTTTGAATAAAGGTCTTTTAATATTTCTATAACCTTTTTTAATGGATTTCCTTTGTTGCTTCCATAATAATCATAAACAATTTCTCTATTTTCATTTATTGCAACCACTTTAGTAGTAGTTGACCCTGCATCTATTCCTAAGAATATATTTCCTTTATATCCTTCTAAAGTACCTCTTTTAGCCTTTGCCTTTTCATGTCTTTCTCTAAAAGCTTTTAGTTCTTCCTCATTTTCAAATAAAGGCTTAAGTCTTTCAACCTCATCATCTTTTATATTTACTATATTTTTAACTTTTTCTGCTAAATCTTTAAGATTTATTGTCTTAAAATCTCTTGATAGTAAAGCAGCTCCTGTTGCTACAAATAATTGAGGGTCTTCTGGGAAAATTATTTGTTCTTCAGTAAGCTGAAGTGTTTCTATAAATCTATTTCTAAGCTCTGATAGGAAATATAAAGGTCCTCCTAAAAATGCAACATTTCCTCTTATTGGCTTACCACAAGCAAGACCACTTATTGTTTGATTAACAACTGCTTGGAAAATTGAAGCTGCTATATCCTCAGTTTTTGCTCCTTCATTTATTAAAGGTTGTATATCAGTCTTAGCAAAAACTCCACATCTTGAAGCTATTGGGTAAATAACCTTATGATTTTTAGCAAGTTCATTTAATCCCATAGCATCAGTATTTAAAAGTGTTGCCATCTGGTCAATAAATGCTCCAGTACCCCCAGCACAAGACCCATTCATTCTTTGTTCAATGCCACCTTTAAAATATGTTATCTTAGCATCTTCTCCTCCAAGTTCTATAGCTACATCTGTTCTTGGAATTACCTCTTCAACAGTTTTTGTACAAGCTATAACCTCTTGAACAAAATCAACATTTAACCATTTAGAAACAGAAAGACCACCAGAACCTGTAATAGCTATTGTAAGCTCTACATCTCCCATAGTCTCATATGTTTCCTTTATTAATTGAATAATTGTACTTCTAATATCTGAAAAATGTCTTCTATATTCAGAATAAACTTTTTTGTTTTGGTCATCAATTATCACTACTTTTACAGTAGTTGAACCAACGTCCAAGCCCATATTATACTTTTTCATTTTCACACCTACTCAATAAAAATTAAAGCTATGTAATTATAACATATTATCAAAAAAATTCCTAGTAATAATAATAATTATTATTAAGTAATTATTTTTAATATTATAAAAAATTTATACAAATTAATCTTTAACAAATTATACCTCATACATGTATAAAAAAGCAAATTTATGTTCATAATTTAAATAAGATAAAAAAATAAGGAGAATTTATCATGAGTTATTTTAGTGAAGCAAATAAATATTACAACTCAAAAGAATATAAAAAAGCAATATCCTACTATAGAAAATCTATTGCTGACAATGAAAATGAAGCTTGCTCATATTATAATGCAGGAGTATGCTTTATTAAATTAAAAGATTATAACAATGCAATACCTATGCTTAAAGTTGCTCTAAGCTACCAAAAAGAAAGTAAATACTACTTCAATTTGGCATATTGCTATGCAATGTTAAATGAAAATAAAAAGGCACTTATAAACTTTAACCTAGCGTGGGCAACAAACAACAATGATGAAGACTGCAAAAAAGCAATGAACCTTATACTCAAAAAAGCTATAGCAGAAAACTAACATTCTGCCATAGCTTACTTTCTAGCTTTTTCTACCCTTAGCTTTTTTCCCTTTATTGTCATTGTTTTTAATGCTTCTAAAGCTATATTTCCTTTTCCATTTAAAATTTCCACATAAGAGCCTAAATCTTGTATTTCAATTATTCCTATATCCTCTGAAGCTATTCCCTCTATATTAGATATTGCCCCAACAAAATCTACTGCCCTAAGCTTTTTCTTCTTTCCACCATTAAAATATAATTTTGTTATTTCCTTATTTATCTTTAAAGCCTTATCCTTCTTTTTCTTAGGAGCCTTTTTTAACATTTCATCTGAAGCTTCATTTAACATATTAAAAGAATTAATATCTCCTTCTGGAATTTTAAAACCTGTATAACTTTCTATTTCTTCTAAAAATCTATCTTCATAAAAAGTTACAAATGAAATAGCCTTTCCTTTTTCTTTATTTCTTCCTGTTCTTCCTATTCTATGAACATAAGCTTCTTTCTCAGTCGGAATATCTAAATTTATTACATGAGTTATGCCTTCTACATCAATTCCCCTTGAAGCAACATCTGTAGCTACTAAAATTCTAAAATCTCCTTTTTTAAAACTCTCCATAGTAGCTGTTCTTTCCTTTTGAAGCATTCCACCATGAATTTTATTAACAGAATAACCTTCTTTTTTAAGTCTTTCAAAAGCTAAATCTACATTTTCCTTAGTTCTACAAAAAATCACTGCTATCTCTGGAAGTTCTTTTTTCAAAAGCTTAACAAGATAATCTAGCTTTTCTTCTCCCTTAACTCTATAAAATATATGGTCTATTCTATCTGTAATAAGATTTTCTTTTTCAATTTCTATATTTACAGGTCTTTTCATATATTTTGAGCATAAATTTCTTATCTCAATTGGAAGAGTAGCAGAAAATACACTAGTAACTCTTTTTTTAGGAATTCTTCTAAAAACTCCTTCAACTTGCCCAATAAACCCCATATTAAGCATTTCATCAGCTTCATCTATAACTAAATATTTAAGATTTTTTGTATTAAAAGTTCCCCTGTCTATGTGGTCTAAAACCCTTCCTGGAGTTCCTATAACAATATGAGTTTTTCCTTTAAGTTCTCTTTCCTGCTCCTTAAAAGATGCTTTTCCATAAATACATACACCTTTTATTCTCTTAAACCTTCCTATATTTTTAACATCTTCACCAATTTGCATAGCAAGCTCCCTTGTTGGAGTTAAAATAAGAACTTGAGGGGCATTTTCCTCCCATTTTATTTTTTCACATAAAGGAATAACAAAAGCAGCTGTTTTTCCAGTTCCTGTTTGAGCTTTTGCTATAATATCCTTATTTAAAAGCATTTCTGGAATAACCTTTTCCTGAACATTTGTTGCATTTATGTACTCTAAATCCTTAAGTGCTTTTAAAATATTCTCACTTAAGTTAAATTTATTAAATTTCATTATGTTTCTCCTAATATTTTTAATATACATTGGTATTTTAACATAATGAAATAACAATTCAATAAGGAAATTTCTAAACCTATTTATTTTATTATTAAGCTTGATAATTTATCCTTAGTTTAACAAATTACACAATTTTCTGATAACAAAAAAAACGCCCTTTCAGACGCTATTATTTCAAAAAACTATACAACTCCAGCCTCTTCATCTGAAACTGGTATTAAAATTGTTGAAAAAAATCTATTCTTTAAGATTGCATAAAAATAAATATCACTGCCAACTTTACAATTAATATACTCATTTTTCTTTATTTTGTATTTATTGCCACTATAATCTTCACCTATAAAATAATTTCTATGCTCTTTTATTATTCTACATCTATAAGTGCCAATCATTGCAATCCTGCTACTAAAAACATATACAAATATATATGCTAGATGATTCGGATAAATCTCACGATTTTATCTTACTGTTTCAATGTATCTGTTTTTGTTATAAA
>CACZYK010000083.1 GCA_902785295.1 uncultured Clostridium sp. | reverse complement strand
ACTTACTTAGGACTAGATGGATATCAAGTAAGAAATGAAAAAGCTATCAAAAGATATTTAATAATAATGCTAATAAATTATACTTATTGTAAAATATATAATAATTATAAAAAGAGTTCTTGCTTACTAATTATTGAAATTAGTTTACAAGAACTTTTTTTATAAATTATAATGAAAATTCTTTCTTAGTATCAGCAAGGGCTGAATCTAATCTTTCTATTACTTGAGTCATTTCTTCTTCTGTAATAACTGCTGGTGGTTCAAATCTGATACACTTAGCATTAACAAGTGTTCCTGCAGTCATAACACCTCTCTTAAACATTCCTTTTGCTACTGAATATCCTACATCTGATTTACAGAATTCTACTGCAAGCATTAAACCTTCTCCTCTTACATCATCTATAACAGTTGGATATTTTTCCTTTAATGCAACTAATCTTGATTTTAAGAATTTTCCTTTTTCCTTACACATACCTGGAATATCATTTTCAAGCATATATTTAATAGTTGCAATAGCTGCTGAACAACAAACTGGGTTACCACCAAATGTTGGAGAACCTAATAACCATGGATTATCTATTAATTGTTGTGTCCACATCTTAGGCTTACAAATAATACCTGTTATTGGCATTATACCACCACCAAATGCTTTACCAAAAGTCATAATATCTGGAGTAACTCCTTCTGCTTCACATCTCCACATAGTTCCCGTTCTTCCCATACCTGTTTGAATTTCATCAAATATTAATGCTACTTCATATTCATCACATATTTTTCTAACCTCTGTTAGATATCCATCTGGTGGAACTATAACTCCTCCTTCACCTTGAATTGGTTCAATTATAACTGCTGCTACCTTTTCACCTACAGCTTGTAAATTTTTAATAGCTTTTCTCATATCTTCAGCTACTCCATATTCAACGTGTTGAACTTGTTGTACCATAGGTGTATATGGTACACGATAAGTATCTTTTCCTCCCATTGATATAGCTCCCATTGACTTACCATGGAAAGCTCCAACCGTTGATATGTACCATCTTCCACCTGTTGCTATTCTTGCAAGCTTTAATGCCATTTCTACAGCTTCTGCTCCACCATTAGTAAAGAAACAATATTGTAAATCTCCTGGAGTAATATCAGCTACAGCTTTTGCTAAATATCCTCTTAATGGGTCTAATAATTCTTGTGAATGTAATGCTTGGTGATCTAATTGAGCTTTTACAGTGTCTAATATTTCATCATTTCTATGACCACAAGTATATATACCAAATCCACCTAAGCAATCAATAAATTTTTCTCCATATAAACCTTCACATGTTGCTTCTTTATCCTTCCATTCAACAACTGCTGCATTAGTAGATACTGACTTTCTGTACTTTAACCATCCTGGGCTTACATAATTATCAAAATAATTAACTGTATCTTTAGTTATTTTTTCTTTTTGAGAATCATTTAAATCATCACTCTTTATAAAATTTATAACTTCCTCTAGTTCTTTTACAGTTTGTTCTTTGTTTGACATAAAACTCACCCTTCCTTTTTATTAATTAAAAAAAAGACGTATTTTCTCTTTCAAGAAAATACGTCTTTGTATTTAAATTTATTATAAGTTTTTCTATGCTTTAATTATATATAACATTTTAAAACTTAACAATTACTCAAAGATGTAGTTATTTTGTTATTTTAAGAGTACATATACTACTTTAGGAGTACATATGGTATACTTTTCAATCTTTTTATGTTAAAATTATGCTAATGATGAAATATTAATACACAAAAGAGGTGAGATACTTTGCAAACTAATACTTTTCTTATTATGAATAATTTAATTTATCAGATTTACACAATTGAAGATTTTGATAAAATGAAAAGAACTTTTCTGCAGATAATACAAATGCTTATTCCAAATACCTTCTCTAGCATATTAATGGCTGATTCTTCTGGCTCTGAATCACTTTTATGCAATCCTATATGTTATCCTGAAGAATATATTAAAATGGAAAAAATGTATTTATCTTTAGAAAATGAAGACACCACAAGGTGGCTAGAACTATGTAATCAGTCGGCATTAATTAGAGAAAGCGACTTATTATCTGAAGAAGATTTCTTAAAAAGTAACATATATAATAAATGTTACAAACCTAATAACATATATTACTCTATGCAACTTCACTTAAGTTATAATAATATCTTTCTTGGAGTAGTCTGTTTATATCGCTCTAAAGAAGAGGGTGACTTTAATGATGATGAAATGTTTATAATGAAAGCTTTTATAAATCATCTAACCTTTAGATTTTATCAAAACTACTTGTCTGAAAATTCGTCAACAATTAACTCTCAAAACACACAAAATTTCAATGATTTTTCTTATACAAAATTAGCAGCAAAATACAATCTTACTGTAAGAGAAACTGAAGTCCTTAAACTAATATTAGAAAATGAAGATAATAAAGATATAGCTAATAAATTATGTATTAGTAATTTTACACTAAAAAAGCATTTACAAAATATATATAGAAAATTTGATGTAAACTCAAGATGGACATTAATACAAAAATGCTCTAAAAATAATTAACATCATAAAAAATAGAGGTATCATATTAGCAATTTTAAATTGCCAATGTGACACCTCAATTTTTTGTATTAAATATTAATGTTCATACCAACCTACTGTTCCAGGAGTTAAGTTAATATTTATTTGCTTAACTTCTTGATATTCTTCTAAGCCATGAACTCCTAGTTCTCTTCCTATACCACTCATCTTGTAACCACCCCATGGTGCTTCATTAAATGTTGGATTATAACAGTTAATCCATGTGATACCTGCTCTTATTTCTTTTATTACTCTTAAAGCTCTAGAAACATCTGAAGTAAATACTGCACCTGCTAATCCATAAATAGTATCATTTGCAAGTCTTATTGCCTCTTCTTCTGTCTTAAATGTTTGAATAGTAACTACTGGTCCAAATATCTCTTCTTTTACTTTTTACATAATAACCCTTTGCACATTCTCCTTCTGTATATCTATAACCACCACAAACTAAAGTAGCTCCTTCTTTCTTTCCTATTTCAATGTAATTTAATACCTTATTCATATGGTCTTCAGATACTAATGGTCCCATATCTGGATTATCTAATGGATTTCCTATTGTTATTGCTTCAGCTCTTTCTTTTAATCTTTGTACAAATTTATCTTTTATAGATTCTTCAATTATTATTCTTGAACCTGCTGAGCATACTTCCCCTTGGTTAAAGAAGATTCCTATCATAGCCCATTCAACTGCTCCTTCAAAGTCAGCATCTGCAAAAATAACATTTGGTGACTTACCACCTAATTCTAATCCTATCTTCTTTAAGTTACCTACTGATGCCTTAGCTATACTTTGTCCTACTTCTGTGCTTCCTGTAAATGTAATCATATCTACATATTTGCTTTCTGATAATTCTTGACCTACAGTACCACCAGAACCTAAAACTAAGTTACAAGAACCTTTTGGCATACCAACTTCGTCAAATACTTCAAATAATTTTATAGAAGATAATGGTGTGTTTGAACTTGGCTTAAATACTACACTATTACCTGCTGCTAAAGCTGGTGCTAGCTTCCATACTGCCATTAAGAATGGATAGTTCCAAGGAGTTATTTGTGCTACTACTCCTACTGGTTCATGTATTGTATAAGAGTGCATTGTTCCAAATCCATCATTAACATCATAAACTCCACCATATGGTGCTTTTATTAAACCAGCATAATATTTAAAGCAGTGAATACCATCATCTATATCTCCTTCTGCCTCTCTTAATGGTTTTCCATTATCAATAGAGTCAAGTCTTGCAAATTCATCTCTATATTCATCTATTTTATCTGCTATTTTAAATAAAATATCAGCTCTTGCTTGAGCATTCATTCTTCTCCAATCGCCTGTTTCATAAAAAGAAGTTTTAGCTGCACTAATTGCAAGTTCAACATCTTCTTTATCACCTTCTGTTGTTAATGCAATAACCTCTCCATTTGCAGGATTAATTACTTTTCTTGTCTTTTTTGATTTTGCTTCTACCCATTCACCATTAATATACATCTTCTTAATTTCCATTTTTAATACCTTCTTTCTATTTATTTTTCCCAAGTCCATTTTTTTAATGTATCCTTTATTATCTTACCCGGGTTTTTATCTAATACTTCTTTGCCTTTTACTACTATTTCACCATTAACAATCACATACTCTATTCCTTCAGGTCTTGTTTGAGTATCACCAAAACAAGGATAATTTGATTTATCTTCTATAATATCCTTATCAAACACTACAATGTCTGCATCTTTTCCAATGCCTATTGTGCCTTTATTCTCTAAATTTAATCTCTTAGCCGGAATTATAGTACACCTTTTTATTGCATCCATTAATGTGATTCTTTTTTGTTCTCTTACCATTGTTCTAAAAAACTTAGGAAATGTTCCAGTGTCTTGAGGATGACCAGGCAATCCATTATCATAATAGGTTCCTGCATCAGTTCCTACCATTACATAAGGCCTTTCTAATATTTCAAATACCTCATATTCATTTCCTACCATTCCTATTGCAGAATATTCAGGATGTTTTTCTCTTAGCTCCTTATATAATTCTTTTGTTAGTCTCTCGCCTCTATGTTCTCCTCCTCCACATATAATACTGCTATAGTCACATCCCCATTTTTCTGTGCATCCTTCATCAAATACAGCACTGCCTATTTCTGTTGCAAATCCACTATATAATCCACTATCTACTGATATGTCATACCCTTCATTTCTAGCATCTTCTATCATATTTATAGCTTCTCTTGCCATGCCCATACCATATTGATATACTAAATGAGATATTTGTACTGATGCTCCAGTTTCTTTTGCTATATTAATTGCTTCTCTTAATGAAGCTAACCCTCCATAGCAATCACCTCTAGTATGTATTGAGATAAGTTTATTATATTTTGCTGCTAATTTTGAAAGTTCTAAAACTTCCTCTTTAGAAGTTCCAGGTACATATTCAAGACCAAAGGATAACCCACTTGCACCTATTTTAAATAAATCTTCTAAAATTAACTTCATATTATTAATCTCAGTGCAATTTGCTGGTTTGTATCTATCAGTTAATCCTACTTGTTCTCTTAATTTTGTATGCCCTACCTGTTGAATTTGGTTTATTAAAAATCCTTCTTCTTCATATTTTTTATAAAATAGTTCTAAGTTATCTAATCCCATTCCACAATTACCACTATATACAGTTGTTACTCCCATAGCTACTAAGCCTTTAGCACAATCTCTATTGCCATCAACATGAGTATGAATATCTATAAAGCCTGGACATACTATTTTTCCTTTTGCATTTATATTTTCTACTCCCTCTATTTCTTCTCTTGTTATTTCTACTATTTTTCCATTGAGAATAGCAATATTAGCTATTGTAGTTTTTTCTCTTTTAGGGTCTATTATAGTACCATTTTTTATTACTATGTCATACATAGCATATTCCTCCTCATTTGTTTGGATTAATAAGCTTTTTTATTTAATTTTTTTACTTGGAATCCTGTTTTTATACTAATAATAACTATTGTTATTAACATTATTACAGTTGATAAAGCATTTACTTCAGGTTTTACTCCTGTCTTAACCATTGACATAATACTTATAGGAAGTGTTGTGCTTCCAGGTCCACATGTAAAGAAACTTATTATTACATCATCTATTGATAATGAAAAAGCAAGCATTGCACCTGATGTAACTCCAGGCATTAATAGTGGCAATGTAACTTTTAAAAATGTTTTTACTCTATTTGCTCCTAAATCCATAGCTGCTTCTTCTAAAGATCTATCTAAGCCTGCTATTCTTGCTCTAACATTTATTACAACAAATGGAATTGAGAAGGTTATATGTGCTAAAGTTATACTTCCTAATCCTAAAGGAATATTTAATATTGAAAATATAGATAATAATGAAACACCTAAAACTATTTCTGGAATTACTATTGGTATATATAGTAATTTATCTATTATTCCTTTTCCTTTAAAATCATATTTATAAAGTCCTACTGCACCTAATGTACCAATTATTGTAGATACTAATGTACTTATTACTGCAATAATTAAAGTATTTTCTAAGGCCGACATTAGGGATCTATTTTTAAAGAATGTACCATACCATTGTAATGTAAAGCCTTCCCACACTATGTTCATTTTAGATGTGTTAAATGAAAACACAAATACAAATATTATTGGTATAAATAAGAATAGAAATACTAGAGCTATATATATATTCTTAAATATATTTGCTACCTTTTTTTTACTTTCTTTTTTCATAACCTTTAGCTCCTTTCTTTCTATACTCCAAGTTCATCCATATCTCCTCCAGCTTTTTGATATAAATAAATTAATACTAAAGTTATTATTATCAAAAATACTGAAAGTGCTGCACCTAATGGCCAGTTCCTAGCAGTAATGAATTGATTTTTAATTAAGTTACCAATTACTTGTGTTTTACTACCACCTAATAAGTCAGTTACAAAATATAATCCAAGAGATGGAATAAATACTAAGATTGACCCTGCAAATATTCCAGGTGCAGTTAATGGTAATGTTACCTTCATAAATGTTGTTGCAGGCTTTGCACCTAAATCACTTGCAGCTTCTAAATAAAATTTATCTAATTTTTCTATTGAACTATATAATGGTAAAATCATATATGGTAGTAACATATATACAAGCCCTATAATTGAACCTGTGTTGTTATAAACTAATTGAAGAGGTTCATTTATAATTCCAAGATTCATAAGTAATGAATTAAAAATACCATCTTTTCTAAGAATACTAATCCATGCAAATAATCTAATTAATGAACTAACTAAGAATGGAATCATTACTAATGACATAAATACTGATTTTTTTATTTCTGTTTTTTGTGCTATAAAATATGTAAATGGATATGCTATTAATATGCATATTAATGTAGTAACTAATGATATTAAAAATGATTTTCCAAATGTCACTAAATATAATGGATCAAATATAGCTTTATAGTTATCTATAGTAAACTTAAATGTTACTCCACCATATGTTCCTTTATGAAAAAAACTTATACATACAACATATATAAAAGGAATTGCAACAAATAATATCATCCATGCTGATACTGGAAAATTCATAACAAAACTTGATAAATTAAATTTCTTTTTTTCCTTTGCCATGATTTCTTACCTCCCTTTATTCTTTTTCTGTTGTAAATACTGGATTATCTATTACTTCAAAAACATTTTGACTTTGAGACTTTATAACAACTGCATCTTCTTTATCCCAATAAACAAATACTTGCATGCCCTCTGCTAATAATTCATTTTTTGTACTTTTATTCATTTTTATTTCCATACCATCTTTTAGTACAACTATTGTTTTATTTATATTACCAACATATACATGCTCTTTTATAGTTCCTACAAGTGCAAATCCTTCTACAGGCTTAACTGATAATTTAATATTTTCTGGTCTTACTGAAACATATACTATTTCATTATTTTGTAAATTTTCATTCTTTATTATTGCATTACCATCTTCAAATAATACTTGAGCAGTTTCTGCCTCTTTTTTACCTACTGTTCCATAGAAAATATTTGATTCCCCTATAAAATCTGCTACAAATTTTGAAGCTGGCTTTTCGTATATTTCCTTTGGTGTACCTATTTGCTCAAGATTTCCACCATACATAATTGCTATACGGTCACTCATTGTTAATGCTTCTTCTTGGTCATGAGTAACATAAATAAATGTTATACCTAGCTTTCTTTGTAATCTTTTAAGCTCAAATTGCATTTGTTTTCTTAACTTTAAATCAAGTGCTCCTAAAGGTTCATCTAAAAGTAAAACTTTAGGTTTATTAATTAAGGCTCTAGCAATTGCAACTCTTTGCTTTTGACCTCCTGATAATTGGTCAGGCTTTCTATTTTCATAACCAGATAATTGGACTAGTTCTAACATTTTAAGAACTCTTTCTTTTATTTCATTTTTAGGTACCTTTTTAATTTTTAATCCAAAAGCTATATTTTCAAATATAGTCATATGAGGGAAAAGTGCATAGTTTTGGAATACTGTATTTACTTCTCTGTCATATGGTTCAGTATTTTGAATCTCTTGTCCTTCTACGAATATATTTCCATCTGTTGGAGTTTCAAAACCTGCTATCATTCTAAGTGTGGTAGTTTTACCACAGCCAGAAGGTCCAAGCATTGTTAAAAATTCTCCTTCTTTTATATCCATATTTAAATTATGAACAACATGATTATCTCCATATTTCTTATTAACATTTTCTATCTTTACTATAGTTTTTTCCATTTACCTTTCCCCCTTTATTACTATACCTTTATTCTGTCTTAAATTGATTCCATAAATCTACTAACTTTGTTAAATCATCTCCTAAATCATCTAATTGTTCAGCTTTTTCAAGTTCTTCTTTTGGTGGATTTTTAACATTATTTGATAAATACTCTTCATCTAAATTTTCTTTAGCTGCTTTGTTTGGTGATATATATGGATAAGCCTTTGCAATAGTTGCTCCTACTTCACCATCTAAAATATAATTGATAAATTTTTCTACATTATCAGGATTTTTAGCACCTTTTGTTTTCATCATAACATCCATTTCAAAATAGCAACCTTCTTCTGGATATACTCCTACTATAGCTGGATTTTCATCCATTGCTAATGCACATTCACCACCATATATTAAACCAATTGAACATTCTCCATTTAATAATAATGTTTTAGGACTATCTCCATTAAATGCATGAATATTTGGTTTTAATTTTGTTAAATATTCTTTTGCATCTTTTAAAGCTTCATCACTTGTATCATTAACATCATGTCCTGTGGCTTTTAATGCTGCTGTAACAACAGCTCTTGCATCTTCAACAGTAACCATTTGGTCTTTGTATTTTGTATCTAATAAATCTTTATAACTTGTAATATTATCAGTAACAACATCTTTATTAACTGCTATTACAAGGCTTGTATATAAATAAGGAATTGAATAATCATTATTTGGGTCTAAAGCATTTCCCATATACATTTCATCAACATTTTTAATATTTTCAATTTTATCTTTATCTAACTTGTCTAACATTCCTTGTGATTCAAGGATTTTTGTGTTAACTTGAGGAGCTATTACCATATCATAAGTTCCTTCTGCTGCTGATTGAACCTTTGCTAACATTTCATCTGCTGTTGTAAATGTTGTTAAATTAACTTGAATTCCTGTTTCACTTTCAAAATCACTTATTACTTCATCTGGAATATACTCTGACCAACATATTAAATTAAGTTTACCTTTTGAATCACTAGAGCTACTGCCACACCCTACACAACAAGTTCCAAGAAATACAGTTGTTGCAACAATAGATACTAATTTTTTAATTATTTTTTTCATAAAATATCATCTCCTCTAAATAATAAAAAAGTGCATATAAGTATTTATTAAATAAATTACTTATGTGCACCATTGCACTTTTTATAAAGCTTTTATTCCTCTTTCACCAGTTCTTATTCTAACTGCTTCATCCATGTTTCTAACAAAAATCTTTCCATCTCCAACAGCACCTGTTGAAATATTATCTCTTACTTCTAAAATTATTTTTTCCACTAAATCATCATCAACAACAACTTCTACTTTTATTTTTGGAAGTAAATTTATATTTGTCTTAAAGCCTTTTATCTCATTTACTGTCTTTAAGGTTCCTCTTTGAGTACCACAGCCCATAACAGATGATATCGTCATACCACCACAATGAATGCTATCTAAAATCTCTTTCACTTTTTCTAGCTTCTCTGGCTTGATAATCATTACTAACTCTTTCATAAGCAAAACTCCTCCTTTATTTAAACACAAAAAGGCATATCGATTTATAACGATATGCCTCATTGCATTTATTTTCAATTATTATATGACCATATTTTAAAACTTTTAGATTGTCTTTTCAATTATACTTTTTAGCTATTTTAGTTGTATCTCTACTCCTTTTATACTCCTCTGTAATTAAATTGTACTATAATACTTATTATATACAATTTTTAAGCATATTTCAAGAAAGCTACATATCCTTTCATTGTTTCATATATGTCAACTTTACTTGCCACTTCCCAAGGAGCATGCATATTGTGTAATGCTACTCCACAATCTATTACTTGCATATTATATGAAGCTAGGATATATGCTATTGTTCCTCCGCCTCCTTGGTCTACTTTTCCAAGCTCTGCTGTTTGGAAGGAAACATTGTCTTTATCCATTATAGCTCTAAGTTCTCCCATATATTCTGCATTAGCATCATTACATCCTGATTTTCCTCTTGCTCCAGTATATTTATTAAATACCATTCCTCTTCCAAAGTATGCTGCATTTTTCTTTTCCATAACAGAAGGGTAATTTGGGTCAAAGGCTGCACTTACATCAGATGAAAGCATTTTTGAATTTTTTAATGCTCTTCTTAATTTAAGGTCTGAATATTCTCCTACCCTATCCATAACTTCAGCTACAGTATTTTCAAAAAATCTTGATTGCATTCCTGTAGCACCAACGCTTCCTATCTCTTCTTTATCTACTAATAAACATACACAAGTTTTATCAGTTTTTTCTATTTCAAGCATAGCCATAAGAGAAGTATATGCACAAACTCTATCGTCATGGCCATATCCCATAATCATACTTCTATCTATTCCATAATCTCTTGCTTTACCTGCTGGCACAATTTCAAGCTCTGCTGAAAGGAAATCATCTTCTTCAATATCATATTTTTCTTTTAATATTTTAAGAATATTTGCTTTTACTGCATCCTTTTCTTTTTCCTTTGCAGGCATACTTCCTATTAAAACATTTAAGTCTTCTCCTTCAATAACTTTGTTTCCTCTCTTCTCCATTTGAGTTTGAGATAAATGTACTAATAAATCTGAAATTCCAACTACAGGGTCATTTTCATCTTCTCCTATAACAACCTCAACTAAGCTTCCATCTTTTTTAGCAACTACTCCATGAATAGCTAATGGCAAAGTAACCCATTGATATTTCTTTATTCCACCATAATAATGTGTATCTAATAAAACTAAATCACTATCTTCATATAAAGGATTTTGCTTTAAATCTAGTCTTGGAGAATCTATATGTGCACCTAATATCTTCATTCCATTTTCTATTGGCTCTTCACCAATTATAAATAAGGCTATTGTCTTATTCATATTATTTGCATAAACCTTATCTCCACTTTTTAATGTTTCATTATTTTTTATAACATCATCTAAATTTCTATATCCTTTTTCTTCAACTATTTTTATAGTTTCTCTAACACACTCTCTTTCTGTTTTACATTGTGAAATAAAGTTTTTATATCCTTCATTAAAATCAAAAATTTCTTTTATTCCATTATCATCATACTTTTTCCATGCATTTTTCATATAAAATATTCCTGCTACTAAAAACATATACAAATATATATGCTAGATGATTCGGATAAATCTCACGATTTTATCTTACTGTTTCAATGTATCTGTTTTTGTTATAAA
>CACZYK010000082.1 GCA_902785295.1 uncultured Clostridium sp. | reverse complement strand
TATTTCCAAATGTATTTATAATATGTTCTTTAGCTTTTAGTTCAAAAGTATCATCTAGTGGAGTAAGTTCAATGCTTTTATTATATTTTTTTTCTAAAGCTATTTTTAAAAGTCTATCTGCAAGTTCTGGATTTTTTGATAATAAGGAACCATGAAAGTAAGTACAATAAGTATTTTTATATACACAACCTTCTTGATGGTCTTCACCATTATTTCCATAACCTGCAATACATTTTCCTAAAGGTTTTAAATTATTTATATAGGTTCTTCCAGAGTGATTTTCAAAACCAACATAAGTCTCATCAAATTCTTCATTATAAATAATAGTATTTCCAATAAATCTTGTATCCCCACCTTCAGTATGTATATCTAATATATGGAGACCTTCAAGCTTATCACCATTAGGTGCTCTATAATAATTTCCAAGAAGCTGGTAACCACCACAAATTGCTAAAAGTACCTTACCATCTTCAACATATTTTGTAAGAGCTTCTTTTTTGTTATTTTTCAAGTCTTCAGAAACGATAGATTGTTCATAGTCTTGTCCACCACCAAAAAAGACAATATCCATATTATCTCCATTAAAATCATCATTTATAGATATATCAATAATATTTACTTTTATATTTCGTTTTTCTGCTCTATGTTTTAAAATTAAAATATTTCCTAAATCTCCATAAACATTTAGAAGATCAGGATATAGATGGCATATATTTAATTCCATGTTTATCCTCTCCTTACATTATATATAAAACTACCAAAGTTTCTTTATGTAGCCTTTAGAGTATAAAAATTTTCTATAATTAATCATAGCAGTATAAGTAGCCAATATATATATATTATTACTTTTACTAGTCTTAAGCTTTTCTGTTAATTTTTCATAATCTCCTTCAATAATAAAGCTTTCTTCATTAAGACCAGCAGTTTTAAGTCTTACTGCCATATCATAAAGTCTTATTCCAGATATGAAGACATCTTGTATTGGAAGAGAGGAGAGTTTTTCAAAATTTACATCCCATATCCATGAAACATCACGGCCATCAGCATAATTATCATTTAACATAAATAAAGTAGAGAAATCTTCTTTGTTTAGGCAAAGAGTGTCAAGGGCTTGATTATATCCTGCTGGATTTTTTACTAATATAATTTTTACCTTTTTATTTTCTATTTGAATTTCTTCTTGACGACCAAAGCTTGAATCTACTTTTCCTAAAGATGAAGCAATGATACTATTTTCAATACCAGCTTCACTTGCTATTGAATATGCACATAAACCATTATAAATGTTATAAACTCCAGATTGGCTTATGGAAACTTCATTTCCATTTATTATGACAGTAGAAGAATTAGAAGTTTGTTCTAAAATTCCCTCCATTTTGTATTTTAGATTTGGACGTTTATATCCACATTCTGTACAATAATAATCTCCTAAATGATTATAAGTAACAAATTTATATTTATAAGGAGCTTTACATACCTTACAGAACTTAGCATCTGCATTTATATCAATAGTGTTATTGTCATTAATAGGATTTGAGAAACCATAATAAACTTTTGGATTTTCAATATCTAATACTCCAAATAAAGAATCATCTCCATTTAATACAAGGGTTGAAGATGGAACCTTATGTATTCCTTCTAAGATTTTATCAAGAGTAGTATAAACTTCACCATATCTATCAAGTTGATCCCTAAATAAATTTGTTATTGTTATAATTTCTGGAGTAATGTAATCTGTAACAAATTTAAGATTTGCTTCATCAACTTCTATTATGGCATAACTACCTTTATTGCTTTTTGAAAATCTGTAATTATCAATAAAACAAGAAACTATTCCTCTAAAAAGATTTGCTCCTGTATTATTAGTTATTACTCTGTATCCCTTGTTTTTAAAGATATTTGTAATCATACTTGTTGTTGTAGTTTTTCCGTTAGTACCAGTAACTAAAATAACTTTATAATCCTTTGCTACAGTAGAAAGAATTTTTTTATCAAATTTTAAAGCTACTGTTCCAGGGAAGGTAGAGCCTCCCTTAAGAATATGTTTTGATAAGAAGATTGTTATTTTTCCTGCTAATATACTAAAAAAAGATTTAATGTTAATTTTTCTCACCACCTGAAACTATATTTATATTCTTACCTAAAATATAAAATTTATTCATAAAAATAAAGTTTATTATTTGAACATTGAAAGTATACCATAAAATTTAAACTTCAACACATATATTTAAACTTAAATATATATAATTTTATAATATTATTCATAATAGTATAGCACAAAATTTTACTTTAAACTTAAAAAATATTAAAATTTTTTAGGTAATAAGAAAACTATATTAATAGAAATATAGATTTAAACAATATTTGATGTTAAAATATATAATTGAAGAAATAAATATTATAAAAAGTGGGGAAATTTATGAATAAATTTTTCAAAAATGTAAAAAATATAATTAAAAGCATATTTAAAAAAGTAAATTTTCAGAGAGCAAGAGACATAATTGAAAGTATAAATGAAAAATATAAAAAATGTTGTGAAAAGAATAAGGAACTTCCAAGTATTTTAATTATTGGACTATCAACAATTTTTGTAGTATCTTTAGTTTTAATACTTAAAAGCACTATCAATACAAAAGAAGAGGTTGTAACACCAGATTCTGTTACTGTAAATATAGTTAAAAATTCAGGAAAAGAAAGTTTTTATTTAGGGGAATATGATAATGCAATTGAAGAATATGAGAAACTTGATAAAAATGAAGAATGGCCAATATATAAAGTAAAGATAGCTGAAGTATGTTCTGCTAAAGGAGACTATGAAAGAGCAAACATCTTTATAGATGAAGCTTATGAAACAAGAAATAGCTTAATAGAAAATGATAAAGAGGGGACTTATAAAGAAAAGGATGCAGAACTTGGAAACTACATAACTTTAATATCTCTCTTTGATGGAAAAGATAAAATGGCATTAGAATATGGAGAAATATTTTTAAAAGAAAATCCAGATGATAAAGCTCTTCAAAGAACAATGTTTACAGTGTATCTTTTATTAAAAGATGAAAATAAAGCAGAAGAAGTTTTAGAAAAATATTCCGTGGATGAAGAAAATTCTTATGATTTAGCCCTATATGCAAGAATGAACATGCTAATTAACAAGTGGGATGAAGGTTTTGAATATCTTAAAAAAGCATGGAATTTAAATAAGGATGAGGTCAAGGTTTTTGATATAATTTCTCAAGAAGCTTCATATGATAAAGAGAAAATAATTAATAAGTTAAAAGAGTTGTCTGAGAAAGAACCTGAAGAAATTGCATATAAAGCTTGGCTTGTAAAATGTTATACAATGTCTGATAAAACTATGAATGAAGCAGAACAACTTTATAAAGAAATTAAAAAAGAAGATTTGGGTAGATATGTATTTAATACTGTGGCTGCAAAAATATATCAGTATAAAGAAGAAAATGTAAAAGCTAATGAATTAATTAGAAATGTAATATATGAAAAAAATTTAATAGGGTATCAAACAACAGCTTGGCATTATTATGATAAAAAAGAATATGATAAAGCTATTGAATATTGTAAAAAAGGAATTTTAGAAAATAGTGAATATCCTGATAACTATGGCTTTTTAATGACTGATATAATGATAAAAAAAGGTGAGCCAGAACTTGCAGAACCATATTTTAGAACAGCTTTAATAAAAGAGCCTTTTAACTATAATATAATACTTAAAGCAGCAGATTATTATCAATATACAATAAACAACTTAGAAAAGGCTTATGAATATTTAAATTTTGCATCATTAATAAAACCTAATAATGTTGATATTTATTATAATATGGCAATGACAAAGATAAATTTAAGAAAAAGTGATGAAGCTATAGAATTAATTAATAAATGTATTTCACTAGATGAAGAGAATGAAAAATATCATAGAGCATTAGGAACAATATATTTAGAGGAAGGTAATAAGGATAAGGCTCTTGAAGAAATAAGAACTGCATATGATATTAATAATAATGATATATTAACACTTAATAATGCTGGGTGTTATTATATTTCAGTTGAAAATAATATACCACGTGGATATGAAAATATTAAAGGCGCATATGATAAAATTTCAAATAATACAGATGAAGAAACTAAGAAGTATATAACTAAAAATTATGAAAAAGCTAAAACTTTATTTGATGAATATAATAATGACAGTGATAAAAAGCTTGAAATACCAGACCTACATCTATTTTATTAATAAAGTGAAAATTACTGTTTATTATTTAAAATAAATGTGCTATGCACAAAAAAAGAGGGAAAGCGAGGGAATAAAATTTTGGATTTTTTGTTTATTTTTAAAGCTATAGTAATAGCTATTGTAGAAGGGTTAACAGAGTTTATACCAGTTTCATCTACAGGACACATGATTTTAATTGGAAGTTTGATTAATTTTTCTGGTAATACAGAAACTATAAAAATGTTCTGTGATATGTTTGAAGTAGTAATACAACTTGGAGCAATACTGGCAGTTGTTGTTTTATATTGGAAGAAGATTAAAGATAGTGTAATTGAATTTTTCAAATACATATGGAATGAAATCTATAAATTCTTTACCAAAAAAGCTTATTTCAAAAAAGGAGAAGAAGGAAAAGTAGGTTTTAGATTTGGAATAAATGTAATAGTAGGAAGTATTCCAATGGGAATAGTGGGAGTTACATTTTATAGCAAAATAAAAAGTTTATTTAATCCTAATGCAGTTATAATAGGATTAATAGTTGGAGGAATTCTTCTTATAGTTATAGAAAATATTTTTAGAAAAAGAAAAAAGGCTGTAAAAGATATAGATAAAATAACTCCTCTAAGAGCATTAATAGTTGGATGTCTTCAGGTATTAGCAGTATGGCCTGGAATGTCAAGAAGTGCATCTACAATTATGGGAGGGTGGATAGCAGGATTATCAACTCCGGTAGCAGCAGAATTTTCATTTTTCTTAGCAATTCCAGCTATGGTAGGTTCTTCTGCAAAAGATTTATTTGAATATGATTATTCAATAATGAATGCAACTTTATGGATAGCATTAATAGTTGGATTTATAGTAGCTTTTATAGTTTCAATAATAGTAATGGAAAAATTCGTTGCTTTTTTAAAGAAAAGACCAATGAGAGTATTTGCTATATATAGAGTATTAGTAGGAATTGTACTAGCTATTTTAGTTTTGGCAAAAGTAGTAACTTTAACTTAAAAATTTAATTAATTTGTGTAAAAGTTGTTTTTTAAGATTATTTTTTTCTTAAAAAACAACTTTTTTATTTGCTTAAAACTAAAATAAGTTAAAGTAAAACTTGAAGAGAAAAAATATCTAAATAATATAAAGAAAATGAGAGAAAGGAAGAAAAAAGATATTAGACTTTGTGATTCTAAGAAAAAATATAAAAAATTGGATAAAATATACTTTGATATTTAGTGAATTTATGGTAATATAGAAATAGAATAAATTTTTAATTTTTGAAGTTTTCAAAAAATTTAATTAATTCTAGTATTTTTAAAGTAAGTATTAAAAATGTTAAAGGGTTTTATGTAAACAATATCATGGGCGAGGAGGATTTTCAATATGGCAAAAGAAATTAAAAAAATAGCACTATTAACTGGGGGAGGAGATTGTCCTGGTTTAAACGCAGTAATAAGAGCAATAACAAAAACAGCAATATTAAATTATGGATATGAGGTTATTGGATATAAATTTGGGTATAGAGGGCTATATAATAATGATTTTATTCCTTTAACACTAGATAAGGTTTCAGATATTTTAAGTAAAGGTGGTACAATTTTATATAGTTCAAATAAAGATAATTTATTTGATTATCAAGTTGAGGAAAATGGAAAGTTAGTTAAAAAAGATGTATCTGATGTTGCAGTGGAAAATATGAAAAAAGAAGGAGTAGATGCTCTTTTTGTTATAGGAGGAGATGGTACCTTAACTTCTGCTAGAGATTTTGCTAGAAAGGGTGTTAATGTTATAGGAGTTCCTAAGACTATTGATAACGATTTATCTTCAACAGAAGTGACTTTTGGATTTAATACAGCAATTGATATAGTGGCAGAAGCATTAGATAGACTTCGTACTACAGCAGAATCTCATCATAGAGTAATGCTTTGTGAAGTTATGGGAAGAAATGCAGGTTGGATAGCTTTAGAAGGAGGAATTGCAGGAAACGCAGATATTATATTGTTACCTGAAATTCCATATGATTTAAATAAAATAGTTGAAAAAATAGAAGAAAGAAAAAAAGAAGGAAAGCTTCATACAATAATAGTAGTTTCAGAAGGTGCTAAGCCTAAGGGTGGAGATGTTGTTGTTGCTAAGGTTGTAGCAGATAGTCCAGACCCAATAAGATTAGGTGGAATAGGAAATAAATTAGCAGAGGATTTAGAAAAAATGTTGCCAGGACAAGAAGTTAGATGTACAGTTTTAGGTCACCTTCAAAGAGGAGGAACAACTTGTACTTATGATAGAATTTTATCTACAAGATATGGAGCAGCAGCAATAGAGCTAATGAGAGAAGGCAAGTTTGGAAGAATGGTATGTTTAAAGGGTGATGAAATAATTTCAGATAGCCTTGAAAATGTAATAGGAAAAAAATCAAAATTAGTAGACCCAAATGGAGAATTAGTAACCATGTCAAGAAAAATGGGAATTTCTTTTGGAGATTAAAGAATAAAAAAGTAATGTAATTGCATAAACTATTAATAGGAGTTATTGGAGGAATAAAATATGAAAGAGATAAAAAGATATTTAGAAACAAGAATAGGTAAATATAGCTTCTTTTTTGAGGATTTAGAAAGTGGATTTACTTATGGATATAATGAACACGAGGAAATGACAGCAGCAGGATGCATGAAGCTTCCAATAGCAGTTTCTGTAACAAAAGCTGTAGAGGATGGAAAAATAGACTTTTTAAAGAAAATTCCTATTGAAAAGGATGACAAGATATATGGAACAGGAATAATTCATGAATTTGAATCAAGAGAATATACAATTTTTGAGCTTATGGTTGCAATGCTTATACAAAGTGATAACACAGCTGCAAACAAGCTTATAGATATAGTTGGAATAGACAACATAAATAAAGATATTAAAGAGATGGGATTAAAAAATACTATTCTTAATAGAAAAACATCAGATGAAAGAATTCCAAGAGTAGATATTGAAAATATTACAAGTGCCTATGATTTATCAAAGATATGGAAAATACTTTGTAAAGCTGAATTCCTATCACCAGAAAATAGCACAATGCTTATAGATATTTTAACAAGACAGCAGATAAAAAATAAGTTAGCATTATATATTCCTGATGACTTAAAGTTTGAAATTTCAAGTAAAACTGGAGATAAAAAAGGAGTAGAAAATGATACAGAGCTTATTCAAATACCTAAAGGAAAATTTATATTTACAGTATTATCAAGTGAAATTCCTAATAGTGTTTATGGAACAGTAACTCTTGCAAAATGTGGTAAGGTTATGTGGGATAATATTGTAAGTAAATGGGGTTAATTTGATTCCTCCTAATAATATATATAAATAAAAGCATTCTTAATTAAGTTTAAAGCTTTAATTAAGAATGCTTTTTGTTTTAAGGTAGTATGAAAAATATATGTGTTCTATTTTTTTTTAGTTATATAAAGTAAAGAAAAGAATATTTAAAATAAAAAGTTTATAAAATATTTGTAAAATATTAACATTAATGATAAAATATTTTTGTAAAATATTTATTACTAAATCTTTTATTATAGTCAGTAGTCATGAAAAAAAGGAGGTTGTAAATGGAAAAAATAAAAAATTTTTCTGAAATTAATACTAAAGAGGAGTTATCAGAACTAGCCTATAGGCTTTGGAAAAGCAGTAGCGATGAATATAAGGACAAACTATCAAGTTTTGAAGAACAAATTAAAAATCTTTATACTGAAGCTATGAAATATAGAAGAATACATTGTGTTATAGCAGGAGAAATTGTCATAAAGATTTATTTTGATATGAAAAAAGAAATAAAGGAGGAGGAATTAAAAGTTCTTTATTTTGCAACTCTTATTCATGATATTAAAAAATTTGATAAGAAGCATAGTAAAATGGGAGCCAAGTGGATAAGCTATAATTTAAGAAAGTTTGTAAATATTCAAGAGAAGGACCTTCAAGAAATATGTAATTTAGTTAGATTTCACAAAGGTTCAATTAATGAGTATTCTAATGAACTTTTAGAAATTTTACAAATATCAGATAAAGAAAGCAGAAACGTTGAAAAAGAGTTATTTAAGATAATAAATATATAGTTAATATTTGATTTTAAATATTTAGTGCATAAAACATAAAATGTGAATTAGAAATTTTGAAGAAATATATTAAAATTTTAATGATAAGTGTATAAGAAGAATATTTGACTTTTACAAATAAAAAAAATAGTGTATACTAGCTTTATGGAACAAAATAGAAATATATTTAAGCTATCTATAATAGTGCGTTTTTAATTACAAAATTTTACAGTTAGGTAGAAAGTGGGGTTCTAAGCTAATTTTAATGTTTTAAAAATTTCATTTATTGATG
>CACZYK010000081.1 GCA_902785295.1 uncultured Clostridium sp. | reverse complement strand
AGCATTATATTATCTTTGCAATGTTAATACTGATATATTTAAAAGTTCTGCAAATTCTTTAGGTTTATAATTTTTACAAAAACATAATTATCTCAATTACGTTATATTACATTTGATTATATTTGAATATATTTTTAATAACTATTATTCATCTCCTTTATAAAAAAACTCTAATTAATTATATCAAATTTATTATTAGAAATATATTTAAATTATATATTGCATTAATGAAAACATTTTATTGAAAAAAATAATTATAGACATGATAAAATCATAATAGCTTTACAAATAATGTTATATTGCTAAAATATTAAAAATAAGGGGGATTTTATATGAAGAAAAAGAAAGCTATGCTTATTGCAACTGCTGTACTTACAGCTCAAGTAATGAGTATACCAGTTTATGCTGCAGAAAATAGTGTAAGCATAAATGAAGAATCTAATGATAAAAAACTTACTTATAGTAATTTTTATTCATCATATACAACAATAAATATTAATGGAGCAGATTATATATATGGTGAAGGAGAAGAAATTCAAAAGCCTGTTTTTGATAAAGAAACTAAAAGTAGTATTTCTACACAAAAGTTTGGGGATATTGAAGTAACACAGTTTTTAAGATTTGTTAATGGATTTACTGATAAATATAATGATATGGTTGAAATATCTTATGAAATAAAAAATACTAGCAAAGAAAAAGCTGATGTGTGAATAAGACTTATGATAGATGCTATGCCAGGTGATGATGATAAAGGTACAATAAAAGTAAATGGAAGTTTATTTTTAGATGGAGTTAATTTAAGTGGTGATGGATATATAGTAGCAGAGAATAATATAAGATATGACATAAATAAAGGAAATACAGAAAATTATAATGCTGTAATATATTCTAAAAATGGAAATATAACAATAAATGGTTCAAAGGCAGTTATAAACAGAGTTATATATGCACCAAGTGGAAAAGTGGAAATTAATGCAAAAAAGATAACAATAAATGGAGCTATATATGCAGATTCAATAGAGCTTAATGGAACAACTCTTAATGTTAATGAAAATAGTGAAGCTACAAATCTTATAACTGAAAAGCTAGTAGTTGATGCTAGAAAAGATAAAGAAATATACATAGATGAAGCTTTAGAATTAACAGGAAGCTGTAATTATAGTGATGCTGATATAACATGGAGCATAGAAGGAGAAGAAACAGAAGCGGAAATAAGTAATAATAAGAGTTTAGAAACAAGTGTTAAATTCAATCAAGAAGGAACTTATACATTAAAGCTTAATTCAACATTAGAGAATATGAGTGCTTCAGATGAAGTTATAATAAAAGTAAAGGCAGAACCAATAAAACAATATACAATGACTAGTGATTTTACTGAAGGTTCTTATGAAAATCTATCTGGAGAAAATGATGAATTAAAGCTAGAAAATACTGATAGTAGAGAAATAAATGAAATTTCTAAAGTATATAATGGCACTGAATCAAAAGGAGTAAATGTTACAAGTACAGTAAATAAAGATATGTTGTATGCTCCAAAAGATAGTGCAGGCATAACTTATAATATTAATGGATACGGTACTGAAGATGAAGAAGATGAAGCACAGTATTAATTGGAACAGCATATGTTGATTTTTATACTGTTAAAACTTTTATGGGTTTGTTGCATCAAAAAATATTAATACAATATATAGTAATTTTATAAGTAACTATTCACTGTATATTGTTATTAAATTTCTTTGTGCGACGATTCTATATTTAATATAAAAAATTAAAAAAAGGGGATAAAAATAAGAAGAAATCTAAGTTTGTTGTCTTTATCAATTTTAACCTTAAGTTTAGCTCTGAAACACCAAAATCAGGAGATAATAATACAAATGTTATAGTTTTAGGTTTTATGATGATAGCTTCTGCTACTACAATGTTATTGTCAAAGCTTATTATTAATAAATCAAAAAGACACTAAAATATTATAAAAAAAAACACCATAATATTAAAAAGAAATAAATACTATTGAAAATATTTCAAATCTTGATAAAATGGATTTTAGTAACAAAAATAAAATATGGGGGCAAAGAAATGAAAACAGTAGTAACTAAGTTTGGTGGAAGTTCATTAGCAAGTGCTGGACAATTTGAAAAAGTAAAGAAAATTATAATGGCAGATGAGGCAAGAAAATATGTTGTACCATCAGCACCAGGAAAAAGAGACAAGAAGGATACAAAGATAACTGATTTATTATATATGTGTCATTCACATGTAGAAATAGGAATATCACTTGAAGATGTATTTAAGTATATTTATGATAGATATACAGGAATAGTTAATGAATTAGGTTTAAACTTTGATATCAAAAAGCATTTAGATATAGTAAAGAAAGATCTTGAAAATGGGGCTTCAAAAGATTATGCAGCTAGTAGAGGAGAATATCTAAATGGTTTAATATTAGCAGCTTATTTAGGATATGAATTTGTAGATGCTAAAGATGTTATTGTATTTACTCATGATGGTTCACTAGATATGAAAGCAACAAAGGTAGCATTAAGTGAAAAATTAAAAAATATAGAAAGAGCAGTAATACCAGGATTTTATGGAGCAGATAAAGATGGAAACATAGTTACCTTCTCAAGAGGTGGTTCTGATGTAACAGGAGCATTAGTTGCAGCAAGCATAAATGCAGATTTATATGAAAACTGGACAGATGTATCTGGTTTCTTAATGGCAGACCCAAGAATTGTTGAAAATCCTAAAGCAATAGATGAAATTACATATAAAGAATTAAGAGAACTTTCTTATATGGGAGCTTCTGTACTTCATGAAGATGCTATTTTCCCAGTTAGAGAAAGTGGAATTCCAATAAACATAAAGAACACAAATAAGCCAGAAGATAAAGGAACATTTATAGTGCCTGAAACTAAAGATGATGAATCAAAGGTATTAACAGGAATAGCTGGTAAAAAAGATTTCACAGTAATATCAATAGAAAAAGCTATGATGAATTCAGAAATGGGATTCTGTAGAAAAGTTCTTGGTGTATTAGAAATGAATGGAGTTTCTTTTGAAAATATGCCTTCAGGAATTGATTCAGTATGTGTAGTTATTTCTGATAGTGAATTAAAGAATAAGAAAGAAAAAATAGTTGAAGAAATAAAAAGAACTTGCAATCCTGACTCTATAATAGTTCATCCAAACATGGCATTAATAGCCACTGTTGGTAAGGGAATGGCTAGCAAGAAAGGAGTAGCAGCTACTGTATTTACAGCTTTATCAGAAGCAGATGTAAATGTAAGAATGATAGACCAAGGTTCATCAGAAATGAATATTCTTGTTGGAATAGAAAATGATGATTTTGAAAAGGGAATAAAGGCTATTTACAAAGCTTTTAACTAAACAGATACAAACTCTTAAGCTTGTTTCAAAAATATTAGTTTCCTTATGTTAAATGAAGCCCGACTCACATGCGTTCGCTGGGTAAGTTCGCCTTAACCAAATATAAAATTTGGAGGCTCACTTATCGACAGGCTCCAAGTCGTGCCTTCATAAAATAAGGGAACTAATATTTTAATAAACAAAATTAAGATTATAAAAAATGGCTGTTGCATTAAGAATTTATAGCATTTTACTAAAATGTTATTATATTTCTTGTGTAACAGCCTTTTTTATTAAACTTTGTTTTTTGACTTTTATGAAGTTAAGCCATTTGTTAAGAGTATTTTAATCAAAGTTTTTTAACCCAAATATGTCTTAAATCTTTTATAAAGAATAAATCTTTTTGGTTTTTCTTTAATTTCAGTTATTGTTTTATATATAATTAAAAAATGTTTTCCAAGTATTAGGACCACAAATTGCATCTGTTGATAAGTTTGCATAATCTTGAAATTTTATTAAAGCATCATAAGTATTAGGACCAAATAGACTATCTATAGAAATATCAGGAAACACATGATATTTAGAATTAAATTCACATAATAATAATTATAAACAATGCACTGCATTACCAGAAGTTGTATGATTGTATCCTACATAAGTAGTGTTTATGTTTATTGAATAATTTTTACTTCCTTTTACTTGAATGTAATTATCATGATATGAAATACTATAATATTCTGAAGAACTATAAGTGTTTATGTTTAAATCTTTAGAAATATTTAAGGGAACAAAAATTTCATCTTTAGGTTTTGGAGATATTCCTAAAGCAACACAATTATCTAAATATTCTTTTTTTATGATATCAGGAGCATTTTCATAAGTGAAGTTTTCTCCATAAATTACAAATGATATATTTTCATTAGAAGATATGTTAATGTCATTAACAGTAGCTTGGACACTTGAAATATTACTTAATAGGCAAAAAATAATAAGTATTAAAATTGAAAAAAAATTTGATAATTTCATAAAAAATCCCCCTTAGTTTGGATAATCAGGATCATAAATATAATCAATTGGTTTTTTTGTTTCAGAATCTACTATAACAGTAAATAAATAAACAAAATTAGAATCATTTTCTTCTTCTATAGATTTATTAGTATTAATTTTTTCATCATTGTTTTTAAAATTAGTATTACTTTCAAAAGAGTTTATTGGAATTATTGAAGTATTATCATTAGTTGTTACATTAAAAGAAATTAAAAATGTAGGTAATGATAATATAAATATCAATAAAATAAATGAACAACTAATATTTTTAATAGTATACTTTTTATTACATGTAATCTTATCTAGCCTTAACTTTAGAAGTTTTCCATCACTAGAAAGAGGTAATACAAGTGGAAGGTTTCTACTTTGATATGCAATACTTAATAATGTATTTCCATAAGCAATTTTTTCCTTAGAAGAAAGATTTTTTACAACCATTTCATCACAAGAAACTTCACACCATATATTTAAATTTTTATTTAACAAATGTATAAATGGATTAAACCAATAAAATGATTTTAAAAATAAACATAAATATTTTATATATAAATCTTTTCTCTTAAAATGTATTAATTCATGAAATATTATATCCTTAATATTTTTTATATTGGAAATATCTTTTGGAAATATAATTGTTGGATTTAAAATTCCAATAAGCATAGGTGTATAAACAGAATCATTTAATTTAACCTTTATATTTCTTTTTATATTTAATTCTTTTTTACATTCTTCAATTAAATTAATTAAACAAATATCTTCAATAGAGTGATTATGTAAGGATAAAGTTTTATTAAATTTAATATAACAAAAAATTTTAAAAAATAAACAAGATAAAAATACTAAAAGCCATAATAAAAAAACATAAAATACAAAATTATTAGTAGTATTTATTGAAGTGGTTTCATCAAAAAAATAAAAATTATTTATAATAGAAGTATTCTTGTTTTTAACAGGTATCTTTATAAATTTAAAAAATGGAATTATAAATAGTAATAAAATAACTTTGTAGCTAAAAAAATTCCATTTAGGTGAAAAAACTTTCTTTGTTATAAAGGATAATAAAATTAAAAGTAAGGAAGCAAAGCCTCCAGATAAAGATAGTAATAATAAATTCTTTAGAAAACTATCAATCATAAATTATCTTTTTCTTTTTCATTAAACCAATCTTTAATTTCTTTTAATTCATTATCATTTATATCTTCTTCAAAATAAAGAGCAGATAGAAAGTTTTTTAAAGAGCCTTTATAAAGTTTTTTAAGAATTCCTTGAGTTTGATATTTTTTATATTCATCACAAGAAACTTTTGCAGTATATAAGTTGCTATGACCTTGCCTTATTACCATTAATACTCCTTTTTTTGCCATTCTTGTTAGAAATGTTGCCATGGTTTGAGGACGCCATATCTTACCTTCTTTTTCAAATATTGAAATCAGTTCTGGTGTTGTTACAACTCTGTTTAACTTCCAAATAGTATTCATAATTTCTAATTCTGTTTCAGACAATTCTTGAATTTTATTCATAAATAACCTCCTACACTACTTAAAGTAGTTTCTATAAGGTAATAATAAAATAAAATGTAATAATAGTCAAGAAAATCAAAAGTTGAACAAGATGAGTGTAAATACGGGGATATAAAAAACAATTCTATTTTAAATTTTAAATTAGATGAAGTAGAAAAATTACTAAATAGTATAAAACAAGAAAGTGTATACATAAATTACTGACAATTAAAATTACAAAGAGTAGTTGACTATTGATAAAGAACATTATATAATAAATTAAAAATAATTTTGAAATTATTTAAATTTAATGAAAAATTAGTTATCAATTAAAAAGTCTAGACTAAGTAATTATTGGAGGTAATATTTAATGAAAAAGCTAAAAAAGATAATAGCTGGATTAATTTTAGGTTCAACACTAATGGCAATGCCTATTTATGTTTCAGCTACTGAAAAAATTGATTCATCATCATACCAAACTCATGCAAGTAATACTAATGGAATAAGTTGTACTACATATTATAGAAAATATAATAATTATTTATATGCTCATAAAATAGTCTTTTCAAGGACTACTTCATATGGAGCAGTTACTATGGATAATAATGATATTTGGAGAGAAAAAGGTGCAATATCTTTATATAGTACTACAGTAAAAAGTGGTGAGAATGTTGTTAAACTTCAAAGCTATGGAAAAATAAAATATTAATAAATAAGAAAAACTATCTTGTATAAAAATTGGTTCTTTCTAATGTTTGGGTATTAATCACTTCAAACAATCTAATCAAGTCTTATATAATTTGAACAGATTGTGATAATAGTATATGAAATTACCCAAAGTTCAGAAAAAATCTAAAAAGTTATCAAGATAGTTTTTCTTTATAATATATTAAAATTTATATTTAATTTATAAAAAGTCAAGAGGATATGATATGAAAAAAACTTACAAAATACTATTAATAGTACTTGCTACAATATTTATATGTAATACATTTATAGGGTGTAAAGGTATAGAAAAAGTAGAAAAGAAAAAAAATAATATATATGCTGAAAAAAACCTAGATATTCCTAAAATTAATAGGATATTTGATTTTAAAATTATAGATAATAAATATATATTAATAGGGGAAGCAGAAAACCAAAGAATAAATATATATATATCAGATGATAATGGACAATCATGGAAAGAAAATAATATTTCATCTCTAGAAGAAAATATGGAAAATATAAATATAGTTATGGCAAATATCTTAAATGAAAAAGAATATGTTATTTCATATGCTATATATGATAAAGAGGAACTTAAAGATACAAAAACAAAGATAATTAATTTAGAAAATAATATTTTAGATATTGATTTAAGTATGGACGAAGTACAAGTAATGTGTAAATTATCTTTTTTATCAAATAACAGTTTATTATATATGTCTTATACAGGTGATGTAATTAATTTTGATATTGAAAGTGGGAAAAGAAATTATAACTATAAAATAGATACAAAAGAAATTATATCAGTATGTGTTGTTGGAGATTATTTAATAACAAATACAGATGAATATATAAAACAGTATGATTTAAAAACTGGAAAAGAAATTGAAAAAATAAATAATTTAGATAAGTATAAAGGATATACTACAAAATTATTTGCAAGTAGTAGTAAAGACGAATTTTATTTAGTAAATAATGAAGGTGTATTTAGCTATAATATTCAAGAAAAAAAATTAAAAGAAGAAATATCAGGAAATAATTATTCGTTTTTGAATACTTCAACAGAAGCAGTATCTCTTCAAAAAAATAGTAATAATGAATTTATAATTTTATATAGTAATATTAATGGTGAATATTCTTTAAGTGAGTATTATATTAATAAAGATAATAAGGAAATAAATGATGATGGTCTTACAGTATATACTTTACATGAAGATGGATATGTAAAGGAATGGATTTTACTTTATAACAAGAAAAACCCTGAAGCAAATATAAAATATGAGTATGGAATATCAAATGATTTAGAAATTACAGAAACAGATGCAATAAAGGTGCTTAATACAAAAATTATGTCTGGAAAAGGTCCTGATGTAATGTTTCTTGATAAGTTGCCAATAGATTCTTTTATAGAAAAAGGTGTGTTGGCTGATATTTCAGATATATTTAGTGATGAAAAAACAAAGGAAAATTTATTTTATAATCTTATAGAAGCCTGTGCAATAGATGGAAAAGTTTATTATGCACCCTTAAAATTTGGAATACCAACTATTGTTGGAAAAAATGAATATATACAAGAGATAACAGATGCTAAATCATTAGCAAATACAATTTCTAAAAATGGCAAAGGAAAGTATTTAACTGCCTATAATGCAGTAGATGTAATCAATGAATTATATTATACAAGTAATTGGATTAATGAAGATAAAAGCATAAATAAAGAAAAACTTATAGAGTTTTTAAATAACTCAAAAGCAATTTATGAAGCTATAAAAGATGGTCATACAGATGAGGAAGTTGAAGTTATGTCAAAAGCTTTTAATAATGAATCTACTGGAGTGGATAAATATAGTTATTCTTCAAAAATGTTTAGGATAGGAAGTATTGATTCTTCTCAATTACTTAATGCATTTTATGGAGAAAAAACAAATTTATATATTGGAGAGCTTAGTTCACTTACAGATGTATCAATTTTAAATTCAATGTTGAAAGATAAACAAGAGCTATCATATAAAAACTTTTATAACAATGAAAATAATGCATTTATATCAAATTGTTTTATTGGAGTAAATTCAAAAAGCAATAAGATAGATTTAGCAAAAAAATTTGTAAAAGAATTATTTAGCAAAGAGTATCAGTTGTCTATAGCATACAATTCTCCATCATCAATGCAAGGATTTTTAGTTAATAAAGAAGCTTTTTATGAAGAAGCAAATTCTCGTGAGTTAGGTAGTGGAGATGGTTCAGTAAGTATGGAAGGTGGACTTATCAAAGGAACTGCTGAAATAAAAATTAAATGGATAGATAATGGTGGACTAGATAATCTTGTGAAAAACATAGAATCTTTAAATACTCCAGTGATAGTAGATTATTTTATTTTAGATAAAGTAATATTAGATATAGAAAGTTATGTTATAGGAAAAAGTTCTTTAGATGAAACAATCAATAAAATAAAAAGTAATTTAGAAATTTATTTATCAGAATAATGTTATAAAAATTTACTTATTGAGCTGAGGTAATAAAATGAAAAATAATAAAATAGGATTAGCTTTTATATTACCAAGTTTCATAGGTTTATTGATATTTCTCTTGATTCCTTTTATAGATGTTATAATAAGGTCTTTTCAAAGTGTTGTAACAAGGG
>CACZYK010000080.1 GCA_902785295.1 uncultured Clostridium sp. | reverse complement strand
GCAATAATTTCAGATATACATGGAAATATATATGCATTAAGAAATATAATTGATAAAATAGACGATGAAAAAGTAGATTTTATAATTTGTCTTGGAGATTTAGTTGGATATGGACCACACCCTAATGAAGTTGTATCTTTTATAAAGAGAAAAAATATCCTTTGTATAAAAGGCAATTATGATGCTTCTGTTGTTGATGGAAGCTATACATTTATAAGAGAAACTGAAACAAATTCTTTTTCTTTACCTTGGTGTGTAAATGAATTAAGAGCAGAAAATAAATATTTTTTAGATAATCTTCCTTTATCAATAACTATGGAATTTAATAATAAAAAGATTAAGTTTGTTCATGGAAGTCCTAATAAAATAAATGAATACCTATTTGAAAATGAAGAAAATACAAAAAATGTGATGTTAAATTTAGAAGAGGATATTTTGGTTTGTGCTCACACTCATATACCATCAGTTAAAAGTTTTAATGATAAATTATTTATAAACTGTGGAAGTGTTGGAAAACCAAAAATAGGAGTTCCTGACTCTACATATTGCCTTTTAGAAATAAATAAAAATGGACTGGTTAAAGCAGAAATTAAATATGTTTCTTATGGAGTCAATAAAATTATAAAAGATATGGAAATGCTCAAATTTCCTTCACATTTAATTCAAAGCTTCAAAGATGGAATAGAATAAGTTGCATTTATAAATAAAGTATTGTAAAATTTAATTGTTATCTTTTACACATTCATTCTTTAATGGCTTTCAGGTAGAATGAATGTTTTTTATTTCTATAACAAATCCAAAATACTCATTATAAATTTTAATTTAGGAGGAGATTTTTTTGAATAAATCAATATTAGTTAAATCACTTTATAGAAACACTAATGAATATGTATCTAAAGATGTTAGAATCTCTGGATGGATTAGAACTTTAAGAGCTTCAAATGCTTTTGGTTTTATTGAAGTTAATGATGGTTCTTTCTTTAAAAATATTCAAGTAGTTTTTGATAACAAATTAGATAACTTTAAAGAAATTTCAAAGCTTCCAATAAGTTCATCAATTACTGTAATTGGTACTCTTGTTGAAACTCCAGAAGCAAAACAACCTTTTGAAATTCAAGCTAAAGAAGTTATTATTGAAGGTATGTCTGATTCAGACTACCCACTACAAAAGAAAAGACATACATTTGAATATCTAAGGACTATTGCTCATTTAAGACCAAGAAGTAATGCCTTTTCAGCAGTTTTTAGAGTACGTTCTGTAGCTGCTTATGCAATTCACAAGTTCTTCCAAGATCAAGGTTTTGTATATACAAACACTCCTATCTTAACAGGAAGTGATTGTGAAGGTGCTGGAGAAATGTTCAAAGTTACAACTTTGGATTTAAATAATCTTCCTAAAACTGAAGATGGAAAAATTGATTATAAAAAGGACTTCTTTGGAAAAGAAACTAACCTTACTGTTTCTGGACAACTTAATGGAGAATCTTTTGCTTTAGCATTTAGAAATATTTATACATTTGGGCCTACATTTAGAGCAGAAAATTCAAATACAACAAGACATGCTGCTGAATTCTGGATGGTAGAACCTGAGATAGCTTTTGCAGACCTTGCTGATGATATGGACCTTGCAGAAAATATGCTTAAATATGTTATAAATTATGTTATGACTGAATGCCCAGAAGAAATGACATTCTTTAATCAATTTGTAGATAAGGGACTACTAGATAGATTAAATCATGTTGTATCTTCTGACTTTGGAAAAGTAACATACACAGAAGCTGTAGAAATATTAAAGAACTGTGGAAGAACTTTTGACTATCCTGTTGAATGGGGTATTGACCTTCAAACAGAACACGAAAGATATTTAACAGAAGAATATTTTAAAAAGCCAGTATTTGTCACAGATTATCCAAAGGAAATTAAAGCATTTTATATGAGATTAAATGACGATAATAAAACTGTTGCCGCAGCAGATTGCTTAGTTCCTGGAATTGGAGAAATCATAGGTGGAAGTCAAAGAGAAGAAAGACTTGATGTATTAAAGAACAGAATGGCAGAATTAGGTCTTAAGGAAGAGGATTATTGGTGGTATCTAGAGCTTAGAAAATATGGTCAAACTAAGCATGCAGGATTTGGTTTAGGATTCGAAAGACTTATTATGTATATTACAGGTATGGGAAATATAAGAGACGTTATACCATTCCCTAGAACTACAGGTCAAGCTGATTTTTAATACTGCTAAAAATATTAATTATAAAAAAATTAGGTTATGGCAGAATAATAACTTTAAGCCATAACCTTTTTTATTTTCCTAATTTCTTTTTAATGCAAAACTTCCAATACCTATACTACATATTGTAAATATCGATGCTACTCCTATACTTAAAGATTTTTTTGCATTTTGAGTGTTTGCATAAATATCTTCATTATTAGGTTCTGTTGTAATATCTATATTATTTATTGAAGCAATATTTGTATTTCTGTCTAAAGCAATATTTGTATTAATTATAATTAATAATATTAATGTTATACCTAATAGAATTTTTCCTACTTTCTTAATCATTTTTATCACTCCAATTAAATTTCTTAATTTTAGTTTATCCTGTTTTCTTTAAAATAATATTAAATTAATGTTTAATTTTATTGTTTATTTGTTAATATTAAGCTTATAACTTCATTCCATTTTTTTACTTTATTATTTACTAATCAATATAGTCTATTTACTTTTTTTTAATAAATAAAATTTTATTTAAATTTTTTTATAAAAAAGTGTTGCATTATTTTAACTTCGTGATATAATAAAATCATAAATTCTAATTTCATATTTTTAATCCTTATACACAATTAAATTACTTACATAAAAATAAACTATTAACGTTTCCTCGTGTTAATAGCTTATTTTTTTTGTATTTTTTTAGTTAGATTGTTCCATATTTAATTTTTTGTTTTTAATTTTATCTTCTTCTTCACTTTTTCTCATTAAAACTTCTTTAATATTATTTCCACTAAGAACTAAAATATCTCCTTCCTCTATCACAGTTGAACCCTTAGGAACTAAAACCTCATCTTTTCTCTTTATCATAACTATTAAAATTTCTTCTGGTATATTAGCATCCATTATAGATTTTCCTTCTAGCCTATCACCTTTAGGTATGGTCATTTCAATTAATTGAGTACTCTTTTCTTCTTTATAATCATTAAAAGTTCTTAATACTGACTCATTATTATCTACTAAATCTAACTTGCAAGCTACAAAAGGAATAAGAGTTCCTTGTAAAGACACTGAAATTAATGCAATTAAGAAAATAATATGATATATATCATTCTCAAAATTTATTCCCTGAGTAACTGCAAAAATTGCAAAAACTATTGAAGCTGCTCCTCTAAGTCCTACCCAAGATATAAATAAAATTTCTTTTAAAGATACATTAAAAAATCTCATTATTATAAATGTTGCTATTGGTCTTGCTACAAGAATCATAAAAATAGAAATAGTTATCCCATAAAACATTACTGATGGTAATTTAGAAGGAAAAGATAACAGTCCTAGTATAAAAAATAGCATTATCTGCATAAGCCATGATATTCCATCTAAATATTGAACTAAACTTTTTTTGTGAGGTATTCTACTGTTACCAAGAATAATTCCTGCAATATAAACACTTAAATATCCATTTCCACCTATAAATTCACTTAATGAATATGATAATACTGCTACTGCTGTAATACATATTGGATAAAAACCTTCTATTTCAAAATTCATATATCTTAAAAATAATACCATTAATCTTGCTAAAATAACCCCTATTGCTATTCCCAATATTACTTGCATTACTAAAAATAAAATAATATTAATATCACTGTTATTCTTCATAAATGTTATTATTGTAAGTGTAAGCATATATGCAAATGGGTCATTACTTCCACTTTCAATTTCTAATAATGAAGCTAATCCACCTTTTAAATTTAATTTTTGAGCTCTTAAAATATTAAACACTGAAGCTGCATCAGTTGAAGAAACAACTGAACCTATAAGAAAAGATTCTAATAAATGCATTCTAAGAATGAAGTGACAGAACAATCCTGTAAGACCTGCTGTAGCAACCACACCAATAGTTGACATTAAAATTGCTTGTGGTGCTACCGGTTTTGCCATTTTCCAGTTGGTACTAAAACCACCATAAAACATAATAAAGATAAGTCCAAAAGAACATATTTCTTTGGTTAATTCATAATTGTCGAAATAAATCCCTCCAATACCATCAGAACCAAATAACATACCAAATAATATAAATATTAAAAGTATAGGAACTCCTACCTTATATAGTAGCTTACTTGTTGCTACACACATTATTAAAATTACTCCAATTAAAATCAATAAATTTATCATCCCATGATTCAACCCCCCTTAATATTATTATTTAAAACATTTTTTTAATAATAATGGGGTTATATTTCTATTAACTAATAAAAATATAACCCCATTGTCATTTTCACACAAACTTCCTAAAATTATGATACAATAAATTCATTATTATTTCAATTACAATATAATTATTACCATTTTCTTAACAAAATATTTACATTAAAATTATTTATTCCATAATACTATCTTATTCTCTTTTAAGCTATTAGTTACATCAATTATTCTTTGATTAGAAGAGCCTCTAAATTTTAAGCCATCTTCCTTTTTATCTTCTTCAAATTTTCCATCAACTAATACATCTAGATATTTTATTAATTCGTCCCATCCCTTATATTCATCTTTATGTTCTAAAATATATTCATATGTATATCCAGTATAACTCCAAACACTTAATCCATTATCCTTAAATTTTTTCGCCATATATGCAAATTTATCTGCTTGTTCAAAAGGGTCTCCTCCACTAAAGGTTACTCCCTTTAAAAAAGGTTCCTCTAAAACATCTTTTATCAGCTCATCCATGTCTTTTTCTTCTCCACCATTAAAGTCATGTGTCTCTGGATTAAAGCAACCTTTACAGTTATGTTTGCATCCTTGAGAAAAAAATACTCTTCTCATACCTGGTCCATTAACCAAACTTTCATATGCAATACCAGAAAGTCTTATGTTTTTATTCATAAATTTCCACTCCTAAACTTAATAACTTTTTAAACATTAAGTTCTTCAAATTTTATTTTTTAATTTAAACATAAATAAAATGGAGCTACAGCAAAAAAATATTATTTAACTTGCTTGCTCCATTTAGTTAAAAATTATTTTTGAGATTTTAAGGTTGCTTCTAACCAGTTAATAAATTGTCTAGCAGACCTTGGAGAGCGTCCATTATGCCATTTTTCCCACTTTAAAGCTTCACTATGTAAGTATTCTTTATCAACCTCTAATCCCTTACTTTCGACAATTCCATCTACAATCTTTAAGAATTCATTTTGATTTGGAGTAAAGAAACTTATTGTTATACCAAATCTATCTGCTAATGATAATTGTTCCTCTCTTGTATCCTTTGAGTGAATCTCATCTTCATTAGAGAATTTTTCTTGAATTAAATGTCTTCTGTTAGTTGTAGCATATATTAATATGTTATCTGGTCTATTTTCTACTCTTCCTTCTAGTATTGTCTTTAATGCTGAATAACTTGCTTCATTTTCTTGGAATACTAAATCATCAACAAATATTATAAACTTCTGCTTTTTATGTCTTAAAAGTCTTATAATTCTTGTAAAATCACTTAACTGTTCCTTATCAACTTCTATAAGTCTTAATCCTTGGTCATAATATTCATTTAAAACAGCTTTAACAGTAGATGACTTACCGGTTCCTCTAGCTCCATATAATAAAAGATTATTTGCTGGAAGTCCCTTTAAGAAATGTTCTGTATTATCTAGTATTTCTTCCTTTTGCATTTCATATCCAATTAAATCTGAAAGTTTTATTGGGTCTGGATTTTTTATCTCTCTTAAATGACCTTCATCATCATTTTCAAATCTTTCCCATACAAAAGCACTATAAGCAGGTGCTCTTCCTGTTCCATTATTTTTATGATAATCTATTAAATTTTCTGTACATAATGCCCAATCGTTACTATTCATTAAAGCTTCTTTAGTTTTTTCAAAAGGCATTACTGTTTTTGGTAAATATTCTTTTTCATCTATTGACCAATCAATTAGAGAATTAATTCTTTCTTTTATTTCTTCACTTTCTTTGTAACTATCAACTAAAATTTTCTTTATATCTTTACTATTTAATGATACAATTTCCCCTAAAGCTTTTAATTCATTCTTTATTCCTAATAAAGTGAATTTAGGGATTTCCCCATTTACTTCAAGGCCAACACTAAATGGATTATGTGCTAATAATATTTCTTCAACGATTGCTTCTTTGAAAGAAAGATTTTTGCTCTTAGAAAACAATTCATATGTAAATTCATTATATGCTTTTATACATTCATTTATAGATTTGTTTTTTGATATTTTATTTATAAGAGTTGAAAACTTTCCACCAACTCCCTCCTCAAATATCCCTTTATATAAACATAGGGAATCTAAGTTTAACTTTATTTCTTCTTGCTTCTTCATCATGAAAGCCCCCATTTATAATAAAAATTAACATATTTATTATACTACAATACAATTTAAATTTATAGATAGAGGACAATGTTCTTATTTCTTACTATAAGTTTTTCTTGTCATTTAAAAAGTTAAAAAAAGGGGCTGTTTTAATCACAGCCTCTTTTAAAAATATATTTTTTATAATTATCCTTTGTAATAATTAATTAAGCAACCTTTTAATATGATTTCTCTTTCATCATCAGTAAGTTCACCTAATTTTAATTCAAACTCTTTCATATCTTTATTTACAACATAAGCTTTTATTGAATCAACTTTGTTTTCAACTGCTTCTGCAATGTTAGGAATGAATAGGTAGTCTCCATTATCAAAGCATATATCTTCTTTATATAAGAATGGAAGCATACCCCAGTTTATAAGGTTTGAACGATATCTCTTTGTAGCATATTCTTTTGCTATGTTTGCCCATCCACCTAAAACTTTTTGACATGAAGCTGCTTGTTCACGAGCAGAACCATCTCCTGGCTTAACTGCATATATTGTACTACCAAAACCAGTGTTTTCTTTATTAACATCTGCAAAAGTTTCTTTTACTTTTTCTAATATTGGCTTTAATTCTTCAACTGCTTCACAAGGACATTCTCCTGCTATTCTAGCCTTTTCAGCCTTTTGAATTTCTTTTGCACGTCCAACATATGCTGGGTCTTTACGTGATAAAGTAAATTCTGCAAGTCCTAATGGATTTGAACGATATGATGAAGTTTCTCCTGATGGTATTAATTCATCTGTGGTAGTTACTGGGTCATGTATAACTGAAACTACTTTTAAAACTAAGTTATCAGTTAATGGTGACATTTTTGGCCAGTCAACTATGTTTGGTCCAAATTTTATATCTACTGAAGGATCTGCTTTTCCTACTCCATTATAAACACGTTTTTCATAAATTGATTTATCAAAGAAATATTTTGGTTTAGTGAAATCAACATCTATATCTGTTGCTGCTGTTAAGTAACCTTGGTTTGCTGCTGTAGCTGCAATTGAACGAGCATCCATAAGTGCAACTGAAGCAATTTGTCCATTTGTTACCTTAGAACCTTCTCTATTTGGGAAGTTTCTTGTTGAATGACGAATACTTAAACCATTATTTGCTGGAACATCTCCTGCACCAAAGCATGGTCCACAGAATGCTGTACGAACTGTTGCTCCAGTTGCCATAAGGTCTGCTATTCTACCATTTTTAACAAGTTCCATAAATACTGGTTGAGATGCTGGATATACACTTAATGAGAATTCGTCTGCACCAATTGATTTTCCTCTTAATATGTCTGCTGCATCACAAATATTTTCAAATCCTCCACCAGCACATCCTGCAATTACACCTTGTTCAACGTATAATCTTCCATTATGTACTTTATCCTTTAATGTAAACTTAACTTTATTATTATCAAGGCTTACTAATGCTTTCTTTTCAACATCATCTAAAATATCTAAAAGATTTGCATTTAATTCTTCTATTGTATAAACATTGCTTGGATGGAATGGCATAGCTATCATTGGCTTAACTTTAGATAAATCAACATAAATCATTCCATCATAGTATGCTACTTTTCCTGGATTTAATTCCTTATATTCTTCTACTCTTCCATGAATATCGAAGAAATCTTTTATTGTATTATCAGTTCTCCAAATTGAAGATAGACAAGTAGTTTCTGTTGTCATAACATCAATTCCAATTCTGAAATCTGCACTTAAATTAGAAACACCATCTCCAACGAATTCCATTACCTTGTTATTAACATATCCATTAGCAAAAACTGCTCCAATTATTGCTAATGCAACGTCTTGAGGTCCAACACCCTTTTGTGGTTTTCCAGTTAAATAAACTCCAACTACACCTGGCATGTTTATATCATATGTCTTATTTAATAATTGCTTAACTATTTCTGGACCACCTTCACCAATTGCCATAGTACCTAAAGCACCATAACGAGTATGGCTATCAGAACCTAATATCATTTTTCCACAACCAGCAAGCATTTCTCTTGCAAATTGGTGAATAACTGCTTGATGAGGAGGAACATAAATTCCACCATATTTTTTAGCACAAGAAAGTCCAAACATATGGTCATCTTCATTAATTGTACCACCTACTGCACAAAGACTGTTATGACAGTTTGTTAGTACATATGGAACTGGGAACTTTTCTAATCCTGAAGCTCTTGCTGTTTGTATAATTCCTACAAATGTTATATCATGTGAAGTTAATTTATCAAATTTAATTTTTAACTTTTCCATGTTATCAGAAGTGTTATGTGCACTTAAGATACTATAAGCCATTGTATTTTTAGCTCCCCAATTTACTTGCTAGTATGGCAGCTTGTTCGCTTCCATCTTCTACTATCTCAGTACCATTTAAAAGATAGGCACCATTTTTATATAATTTAACCATTAATCCATCCTCCTTAAAATCTAATGCTTTCAATATTTTATCACATTTTTTTACAATAAACAATTCATTTTAAATTCACTTATTTTTTTATATTATGTATCTTATTTAATTTATATTTTATCAAAAAATATAGTTATTTTTTAATTATCTAAATATATAATAATTTACTATAAAAAAATATAGACACAATATAAAGTAATGTCTAAGTTTAAAAATCACTTTATAATGTGTCTATATAATTTTATGTGTAGCCTTTTTTATTTTATTAGGAAATTATATTATTTACTAAATTGTAGATAACTATTTTTCTTTTTTATTATCTATAAGTATTTTTATGACTATTAGTATGTGTTATTCTATCTTTTCTTTCATTATATTTTCCTGGACCAAATCTTTCATCTAGGCTTAGATATCCTGTTACTCTTGATATTCCTTGTATATTCCTGCTTCCACACTTAGGACAGCTTACTTCACTGCCATGAAGAGTTTCTCCACAATCTTTACAATATCTTATATGGAAGTTAACACCCATATATCCCATATTAGTGTTTTCAAAAGCATAATCTATTATGTCTTTTATAATATCCTCAGTTGGGTTATCATCAACTTCTATATAGCTTATATGACCTCCATTGCACAATTTATGATATGGAGCTTCTATATCTATTTTTCTTTTTATTGATATAGGATATCCTACTGGAACATGATAACTATTTGTATAATACTCTTTATCAGTAACTCCAGGTATAATTCCAAACATCTTTTGGTCCTTTTTTATAAATTTACCTGAAAGACCTTCTGCTGGTGTTGCATATGCACTCCAGTTTAAATGAGTTTCTTCTGTAAATTCATCAACCTTTTTTCTTAAGAATGTAATTATTCTTAAACCTAACTCTCTTGAATTCTCATCTTCTCCATGATGCTTTCCTGTTAATGCAACTAAAGTTTCTGCAAGACCAATGAATCCTATTCCCCATGTACCTTGTTTTAAAATTGGCTCTATAGAATCCTCCTGTCCTAGATTTTCTGCACCCTTCATTAAATGTTGACCAACAACAAAAGGTAAATCTTTAACTCTTAGATTTTTTAATACACTATATCTATGAAGTAATGATTCCTTTGCTAAATCAATTTTTTCTTCAAACATCTCAAAAAATCTATCTATATTGCCTTTTGCTTGAATACCTATTCTAGGAAGATTTATTGTTACTGGAGCTATGTTTCCTCTTCCCTTACATCCTGGCTCACCATTAACATTTTTCATAAGATATGTTCTACATCCCATTGTAGCAGGCATATATCCTCTATCATAATATTCTTTATTAAAATCAGCATCTATATTCATAAATGTTGGATTCATTCTCTTTGCTGCAACTCTACATGCTAATTTATATAAATAATAATAAGGAGTTCCTTCTTCTCTATTTACACCAGATTTAACTCTAAATATTATATTAGGGAAAATAGGTTGCTCTCCCTTTCCAAGCCCTTTTTCATATTCTAGTAAAAATATTTCACAAAGTAATGCTGCATCCTTATTTTTAGGTATTCCTAAATTTATTGAGCTAAATGGTACTTGAGAACCAGCTCTTGAATGCATGGTATTAAGGTTATAAATAACTCCTTGCATTGCTTGATGAACTCTATTTATAAGTTTCTTTTCAACTAATTCCTCCATTCTACTCTCTTCTATACCTAAATCTGAAAGTTCTTTTCTTATTTCTTGCCTAGTAGGCTCTATAAAAATTGACATATCATTGTCAAAGTCAGGATGTGACTGACCTCCAAACATATCATTTTGAGTTGACTGAAGAAGTATACATGAAAGTTCTGCAGCAGTTTCTATTCTTTTAGGAACATTTATTGTTCCATAACCTGTGTTAAATCCCTTCTCTAACACTTCTCTCGTTGGTATGTGAAGACAATTTGTTGTTAGATTATAACTATCTAAATCATGATAATATAAATCTCCTACCTCATGAAGCTTAGCCAAGTATTTAGGCATAGTTGCTAAATTATGCCACTTATTTGATTCAGAAGCTATTCTTAAAAGCTTTGAACTAAAGTTATTTCCAACATTTGCATTGTCTCTATCAGTTTCTACTCCAATTTTTTCAATAGTTTGCATTAAATCAGATTTTATATCTCTAATTTTTGTTCTCTCAACTCTATAATTTGAATATGCATTTGCAATATCTTTATATGATTCGTCAACTAATGCTTTTTCAACTAAATTTTGAATTTCTTCAAC
>CACZYK010000079.1 GCA_902785295.1 uncultured Clostridium sp. | reverse complement strand
AATGTAAGTAGCTTTGAAGTTATTCATTGCCAAAGCAGATACGTTGAAACAGTAAAATTCTTAAAATGTTTATATTTGATTACATTTTAAGTAGCAGAAGCACAATTAGTTGCTGCTTATGAAGTATCAGGAACTGTTGGAGTTTATGATGTTACTTTAGAGAAAAAGACTCCATCAGATAATAATGATGATAATAAACAAGAAGAAAATCCATCAGATAATAACAATGGTAACAAACCAGAAAATAATCCATCAGATAATAACAATGGTAACAAACCAGAAAATAATCCATCAGATAATAATAATAAACCAGAAGATAATACATCAACTGATAACAATGGTAATAAACCTAATCAAAATGATAATGCTCAAATAAATTCTGAATCAAAAGATAATAATAGTAATAAGAACAAGGAAGAAAATAAAGGTTTAATTGTAAATACTAAAGACTTTGCAAACACTATGACTTTAGTTGTAGGACTATTAGGTTCTGCTATTATACTTATAACATTAGCTAGGAAGAAAAAAGAATTTTAATAGATGAGGATGTTAATAACTTTATAAATCTATGAATTTAAGCTGCTAAGTAAAGGTAGAAAAAAAAGGGCTGTTGCACAAAAAAGTTTCAAGCACAATATATAGTACATTTTATATATCTAAAATGCTATATATGGCATGAACATTTATTAATGCGACAGCTCAATTTCTACTTTTTTGTTAATTATATAAAAAAAGAAGAAATAAATAAAACTAAAAAACAAGTTTCTTATAAAATAATACAAGAAGTTACAAAATCTTTATATTTTAACTAGAAAGTATAGAGATTTTGTTTTATAATAATAGCAGATATATTTATTAAAATATGATAAAATAATAAAGAAATAAATTGAGAAAAAGAAAAGAGGGGGACGTATGAAAAGAAATAGTGGTATAATAATGCATATTACTTCATTGCCAGGAGAATATGGAATAGGAACGTTAGGAAAAGAAGCTTACAAATTTGTTGATTTTTTAGATAGAGCTGGGCAAAAATATTGGCAAATATTACCTTTGTCACAAACAGGATATGGAAACTCTCCATATCAAAGTTGTTCTGCATTTAGTGGAAATCCATATTTGATTGATTTAGACATGTTAGCCGAGGAAGGTTTATTAACTAAAAAAGATTATGCTGATGTAGATTTTGGAAAAGATAATACTTATATTGATTATGGAAAAATATTCAATAACAAATTAGCAGTTCTTAAAAAAGCTTATAAAAATTCAATTGGAAAATTTAATAGAGAAATTCAGGAATTTAAAAATGAACAACACCATTGGATTTATGATTATGCTCTTTTTATGGCTATAAAAACTAAATTTAATAATATTCCTCTTAAAGATTGGGATGACTCTATAAGAAAAAGAGATTATAACACTTTAGAATATTATAGAAGAGAATTAAAAGATGATATTGATTTTTGGACTTTTGTTCAATATGAATTCTTTAAACAATGGAAAAAACTTAAAGCTTATGCAAATTCTAAAGAAATTGAAATAATAGGAGATATTCCTATATATGTAGCAGAGGATTCAGTTGATGTTTGGACAAATCCACAAGACTTTTTCTTGGATAGAGATTTACATCCATCAGTAGTTTCAGGATGCCCACCAGATGCATTCTCAAAGACTGGACAACTTTGGGGAAATCCAATATATAACTGGCCACATCATAGAAATACAGGCTTTGGTTGGTGGAAAAAGAGAATGATGGAAAGCTTAAAGCTTTATGATGTAATAAGAATAGACCACTTTAGAGGTTTTGAGGCTTATTGGGAAATTCCAGCAGGAGAAGAAACAGCTGTTAATGGAAGATGGGTAAAAGGTCCAGGAATAGATTTATTTAATGCAATCAAAGCAGAACTTGGAGATGTTAAAATTATAGCAGAAGATTTAGGATATATAACACCAGAACTTCTTGCATTTAGAAATGCTACAGGAATTCCAGGAATGAAGGTTCTTCAATTTGCTTTTGACACAAGAGAAGAAAGTGATTATCTTCCACATAATTATCCTAAAGATTGTGTGGTTTATACAGGAACTCATGATAATGATACTGTTATGGGATGGCTTGAAGAATCAGGAAGTGAAGAAGATGTTGAATTCTGCAAAAAATATTTAAGACTTAATGAAGAAGAAGGATATAACTGGGGATTTATAAAAGGTGCATGGTCAAGTGTTGCTAATGTCTCAATTGCATTATTCCAAGATTTTATTGGAACAGGTAGTGAAAGTAGAATGAATGTACCTTCAACAATGGGCTGGTGGAGATGGAGAGCTCAAAAGAAGGATATAAATGATGATTTAGCAGATAAAATACATGATATGACAAAGACCTATGGAAGATTAAAATAAATTTTAAGGGATTGTTGCATAAAAAATTATAACAATTTATAGTAGATTATTGTTTTGATTTTTTTTGCGACAGTTCCTTTTTTTTTCATTGTTGACAATGAATTTTTTTGGTGGTATTCTAAACAAGAAAAACACCTTTAATTTAATCCTGTGAGATTAATAAGGAAGATATAAAAGATTCATTTATAGTTATGGGATTATTGTGCCTTCCTTAAAATAAGGGAAGGCTTTTTTGTATAAATATATCAATTAAGGAGTGAATTTTATGGAGAATAAACATCTAATTGACCCAATGGATTTCTCAATTGAGGAGCTAGATGAAATATTTTGTTTAGCACAAGATATTATGAAATGCCCTAAAAAATATTCAAAAATTTGTGATGGAAAGATTTTAGCAACACTTTTTTATGAGCCAAGTACAAGAACAAGATTTAGCTTTGAGGCAGCAATGATGAGGCTTGGAGGAAAGGTTTTAGGATTTTCAGAACCAAATTCAAGTTCAGCTTCAAAGGGAGAAACCTTAGCAGATACTATAAAAATGGTTTCTATATATTCAGATATAATTGCTATGAGACACCCTCTTGAAGGTTCTGCAAGAGTAGCAACTCAATTTTCAAGTGTTCCAATAATAAATGCAGGAGATGGAGGACATCAACATCCAACACAAACATTAGCAGACCTTCTTACAATAACATGTTTAAAAGGAAAACTAACAGGGCATACTATAGGTATATGTGGAGATTTAAGATATGGTCGTACAGTTCATTCCTTAATAAAAGCTATGTCTAGATACGAAGGAACAAAATTTATTTTAATATCACCAAAAGAGCTTAGAATACCTGCTTATATAAGAGATGAATTTATTAAAAAGAATAACATAGAATTTAAAGAAGTTGAAAGGCTAGATGATGTTATAGAAGAATTAGATATCCTTTATATGACAAGAATACAAAAAGAAAGATTCTTTAATGAAGAGGAATATCTAAGACTTAAAGATAGCTACATATTAGATGGTGAAAAAATGAAAAGTGCAAAGGACGATATGATAGTTATGCATCCTCTTCCAAGAGTAAATGAAATATCAATGGAAGTTGACAATGACAAAAGAGCTTCATATTTTAAGGAAGCTGAATGTGGAATGTATGTAAGAATGGCACTTATGTGCAAGCTTTTGGGGGTATGTTAATATGCTAGAAATAACAAGTATAAAAAATGGATTAGTAATTGACCATATAGAGGCTGGAATGGGCATGAAGATATTTAACTATCTTAAGCTTGATAAAACAGACTATAGAGTAGCTTTAATTATGAATGCAGAAAGTAAAGTGCTTGGGAAAAAAGATATCTTAAAAATAGAAAAAGATGATTTTAAGGATATAGATTATACTGTTTTAGGACTTTTATCTCCAAGCATAACAATTGATGAAATAAAAGATAGTGTAATAATAAGAAAGATAAAGCCTGAGCTTCCTAAGGTAGTTAAAAACATATTAATATGTAAAAATCCAAGATGTATAACAAGCACAGAAAAATATGTAAGTCATTCCTTTAAGCTAATGAATAAGGAAAAAGGAACTTACAGATGTGAATACTGTGATGAAATAACTAGATTATCAGATATGTAAAAGAATTAAATTGAGTCTTACTTCTTTATAGAATAAGGCTCTTTTTTAATGTTATTAGGCTATGTCATTTGTTAATTTTAACAATATATTCAAGCTGTCTTTTTTGGTACAAATAATAAAAAGTATGATAAAATTATAAATAGGATTATAGATATGAAAGGAGTAATTAGATGATACTTATTAAAAATGGAAGGGTTATAGATCCTAAAAATAAAATAGATAAAAAGTTAGATATTATTATAAAAGATAAAAAAATTTATAAAATAGGAAACTTTGAGGATAATGGAGAATATGAAAAAGTAATAGATGCAGAAGGAAAAGTAGTTTCTCCAGGACTTATTGATGTTCATGTTCATTTTAGAGACCCAGGTTTTACATATAAAGAAGATATTTTCACTGGTGCAGAGGCAGCAGCTAAGGGAGGTTTTACTACTGTAATATGTATGGCAAATACAAATCCAATAGTTGATAATGAAGAAACCTTAGAATACATATTAGATAAGGCAAAAAAAGCAAAGATAAATGTACTTCAAGCAGCAGCTATAACTAAAAAATTTATGGGAAAAGAATTAGTTGATATGGAAAAGCTAAAAAACTTAGGAGTTGTAGGTTTTACTGATGATGGACTTCCAATAAAGGATTGTAAATTAGTTATGGAAGCTATGGAAAAGGCAAAGGAATTAGATGTGCCTTTAAGCTTTCATGAAGAGGATCCACACTTAATAAAAAGTCCAGGAGTTAATGAAGGAGAGGTTTCTAAAAAGCTTGGAGTTGGAGGAGCAGCAAATGTAGCTGAAGATGTTTTAGTTGCAAGAGATTGTATGCTTGCCTTAAAAACTAAAGCTAAAATAAGCATTCAACATATAAGCTCAGGAAATTCTGTAGATTTAGTAAGATTTGCAAAGTCTTTAGGAGCAAATGTAACAGCTGAAGCCACACCACACCATTTTTCTATAACAGAAGAAGATGTATTAAAGCACAAGACACTTGCAAAGATGAATCCACCAGTAAGAACTAAAAAGGATAAAGAAAAAATAATAGAAGGTTTAAAGGATAATACAATTGAAATAATAGCAACAGACCATGCCCCACACAGCAAAGAAGAGAAAGAAAGAGAATTAACAAAAGCACCAAGTGGAATAATAGGTCTTGAAACTTCTTTAGCTTTAGGAGTTACAAACCTAGTTAAAAAAGGACACTTAACTCTTTTAGAGCTTCTTGAAAAGATGACCATAAACCCAGCTAAATTTTATAACTTAGAAGCTGGAACAATAGAAGAAGGAAAATTTGCAGATATAGTTATTTTCGATGAAAATGAAGAATGGATTGTACCAGAAAAATTTGCTTCAAAAGCAAGCAACACTCCATTCATAGGAGAAAAGCTTTATGGAAAGGTTAAATATACTATATGTAATGGAAAAATAGTATATAGAGATTAAATATAACTTGTTTAAAAAACATTACTTTTCTTATGTTATTCGGTCGTTCCGTCGACAGGCTCCAAGTCACGTCTTCATAAAATAAGAAAAGTAATGTTTTAAAAAGCAAAATTAGTATTTAATACAAGTTAAAAATTATACATATTAATGATTTAAAAATTGACAATAGGCATATTTGATGTTAAGCTAAGAAAAAGATAAGCCTTTAAATTAATCCAGAGAGATTAAAAAGGAAGCAGTTAGTATTTTTTCTTAGGATTATTATGCCTTCCTTGTATATAAGGGAAGGCATTTTTTAGTTTTTTGAAGATAACTTCCAAAATAAAAATATGAAGGTTAAAAATTAATAATTAGGAGGAAATGCATTTATGGGTTCAATAATGGATAAACTTTATAAAAGAGTTGAGGAAAGAGGAGTAGTTTGTGTAGGTCTTGACACAGCTTTAGATTATATTCCAGAGTTTATTAAGGCTGGAAAATCAGATGAGGATGCTATAGTTGAGTTTAACAAAGGAATTATAGATGCAACAGAAGATGTAGCAGCCTGCTTTAAGGTACAAATTGCATATTATGAAGCACTTGGAATAGCTGGAATGATGGCATATAAAAGAACTCTTGAATATTTAAGAGAAAAGGATGCAATAATAATTTCAGATATAAAAAGAGGGGATATAGCAGCAACAGCAAAACAATATGCAAAAGGACATTTTGAAGGAGATTTTGAGACAGATTTTATAACCTTAAGTCCTTATATGGGAATGGACAGCATTGAACCATACATGCCATACTTAGAAAGTGGTAAAAAGGGAATATTTAGCTTGGTTAGAACTTCAAATAAAGGTGCAGAGGACATAGAATATTTAGACACAACTTCAGGAGATAAGGTTTATACTGTTGTTGGAGATAAGCTTATGGAAATGGGTAAAAACTTAATTTCAGAGTGTGGATATCATCCACTTGGAGGAGTTATAGGATGTACTCATGTTGAAGAAGGAAAAGCTTTAAGAAAGAGATTTAATAGCATGTTTTTCTTAATACCAGGCTATGGAGCACAAGGTGGAAAAGCTGAAGATGTTGCTATGTATTTAAATAATGGAAATGGTGGAGTAGTAAATTCATCAAGAGGAATTTTACTTGCATACAAAAAGTCAGGAAGACCTGAAGAGGATTATGCAAAATGTGCAAGAGAAGAAGCAATAAGAATGAGAGATGAAATAAAATCAGCAGTTGAAGCATTAAAATAGGTATCATAATAAAAATAATTGAAAAAATGGAGGATGAAACATGGATTATAAAAAGTCTAAAATAATTTCAAATGAAAAAGTTATAGATAATATATATAAAATGGTTTGTGAAGACAAAAATGAAGTAAAAGCAGGACAATTTTATATGCTTAAGCTTCAAGGGCAAACACTTCTTCCAAGACCTATAAGCATATGCGAAAAGGATGAAAATACAATAACATTTCTTTATGCAGTAGTTGGAAAAGGTACAGAAGAATATTCAAAACTTGAAAAGGGAGACTATATAAACCTAACAGGACCTCTTGGAAATGGATTTAACCTAGAAGAAGACCTTGGAAAAGTTGCTATAGTATGTGGAGGAATAGGAACAGCTCCTATGGTAGAAGTTTCAAAAAGATTAAGAGCTTTAAAGAAAGATTCTACAATAGATGTTTATGCAGGCTTTAGAGATAATGTATATTTAATAGAAGAACTTGAAAAGTATGCAAACAAAGTTAATATAACAACAAATACAGGAAAGTATGGACATAAAGGCTTTGTAACAGACATATTAAAGCCAGAAGAGTATGATACAGTACTTTGTTGTGGTCCAGAAATTATGATGGCTAAGGTAATTGAAATGTGTAAAAAGACAAATACAAAAATATATGTTTCTATGGAAAAGCATATGGCTTGTGGAGTGGGAGCATGCTTAGTTTGTACATGTAAGACAAAAGATGGCTTTAAGAGAACTTGTAAAGATGGTCCAGTATTTGATGGATACTATGTTGAACTATAATCGAAAGGAGAAGAAGTTATGTTAAAGGTTAATATTAATGGAGTAGAATTTAAAAATCCAGTTATAGCAGCTTCAGGAACCTTTGGTTTTGGTGCAGAATATAACAATTTTTATGATGTTGGAATTTTAGGGGGAATATCTTCTAAAGGACTAACAATAAAGCCTAAAGAAGGAAATGCAGGTTTAAGAGTTTATGAAACACCATCAGGAATGATGAATTCAGTAGGATTAAATAATCCAGGAATAGATAAATTTATAGAAGAAGAACTTCCACAAATGATGAGCTATGGAACAAATGTCCTTGCAAATGTTGGAGGAGGATGCTTTGAAGATTATGCAGAGGCTATAGAAAAATTAAATAATACAGATGTACATATAATTGAGCTTAATATTTCATGTCCAAATGTAAAATGTGGGGGAATGGCATATGGAATAAAGGCAGATGTGGCATATGAATTTGTAAAAGAAATTAAAAAAATTTCAAAGAAACCTTTAATGGTTAAGCTTTCACCAAATGCTGAAAATATAGTTGAAATGGCTTTAAAATGTGAAGAAGCTGGGGCAGATTCATTAAGCTTAATAAACACATTAAAGGGTATGGCAATAGATATTTATAAGAGAAAACCTGTTTTTGAAAATGTATATGCAGGTTTCTCAGGTCCTGCTGTAAAGCCAGTAGCTTTAAGAATGGTTCATGAAGTATCAAAGGCTGTAAGCATTCCAGTAGTAGGTTTAGGAGGAATAAGCACAGGAAAAGATGCAATAGAATTTATGATGGCAGGAGCTAGAGCTGTTCAAATAGGAACAATAAACTTTGCAAATCCAATGGCAGGAAAGGAAATTGTAGAGGAAATAGAAGCCTTTTGTAAAGAGCAAGGAATAAAAGATATTAATGAAATTGTAGGAATTATTTAAATTAAATATAATTGGAGGAATTAAAAATGCAACAATATAAAAAAGATTTTATAGAATTTATGATTGAATGTGGAGTTTTAACTTTTGGAGATTTTATAACTAAAAGTGGAAGAAAAACACCTTTCTTTGTTAACACAGGAAACTATAAAACTGGAAGTCAATTAAAAAGACTTGGAGAATTTTATGCAGCAGCAATAAAAGAAAATTTTCCAGAAAACTATAACATAGTATTTGGACCAGCTTATAAGGGAATTCCACTAAGTGTTACTGTAGCAATGGCTTTAAGTGATAAATATGGAATAGATGTAAGCTACTGCTCAAACAGAAAAGAAGTTAAAGACCATGGAGATACAGGAATACTTTTAGGAAGCAAATTAAATGATGGAGATAAAGTTTTAATAGTAGAAGATGTTACAACTTCAGGAAAATCAATATATGAAACTATGCCAATTTTAAAGGAACAGGCAAATGTAGATGTTGTTGGACTAATGATTTCAGTAAATAGAATGGAAAAAGGACAAGGAGGAATATCTTTACAATAAAGAAGTAAATGGAAAAGTAGTAATAAATGATGAAATAAAAGCTAGAATAGATGAATATTACAAACAATATGGAGCAAAATAGATCTTAAATATTAGCTTGTTTCAAAAATCTTAGATTCCTTATGTTATTCAGCTGCTCCGGTCGACAGGCTCCAAGTCGCATCTTCATAAAATAAGGAATCTAAGATTTTATTGAGCAAAGTAAATATTATAGGCATAATTGAAAGTTTGGCTTCATTCAAAAATCTCAGTATTCTTATGTTATTCGGTTGCTCCGTCGACAGGCTCCAAGTCGCACCTTCATAAAATAAGAATACTAAGATTTTATTGAGCAAAGTAAATATTATAGGTCTATTAAAAAGATTAGCATTTTTTAAAAATCTTAGATTCCTTATGTTATTCAGTTGCTCCGGTCGACAGGCTCCAAGTCGCACCTTCATAAAATAAGGATACTAAGATTTTATTGTATTATTCTGCGTTTTTTGGAATATTAGAAAATTATAATAGAAAAACTTCTATGAGATAATTTAAGCAAAAGTTAAACCTAATAAATAGTATTGTTTATGATTTGTTTACAATGTATAATAGTTGTATAATGTTTATGATGTTGTAAATAGATAATTTGTATATTTCATAGGGGGATATTGTGAAAAATTATTATAAAGTACTAGGGATAGAAAAATCTGCATCTGAGACTGATATAAAAAAAGCATATGCAGTTATGGTAAGAAAATTTCCACCTGAAAAGGAAGGGGAAAAATTTGGGGAAATAAGTGAAGCATATAGCACATTAAGCAATAAGGAAAAAAGAGCTGAATATGATGAAGAAAATGGATTTGATGATGTTTCACAAGAATTGTTTGATGAGGCTAAGGATTTCATAGATAAAAAAGAATATTTACCTGCTATAAAGAGTTTAAAGAAGTTTATACTTCTTAATCCAGAAAATATAGCAGCAAAAAAATATTTAAGTATTTGCCAATATCAAATTGAAGATTTTTCAGGAGTATATGAAAATACTAAATATATAATAGATAATGATAAGGCAAATGAATCCCAATTTGATAATTTTGTTACAGCTGCCATAAGGTTAAATAGATTTACTGAGGCTGAAAATTATTTGCTCAAAGCAGAGGAAAAGTTTAACTCAATTCATTTTTATATGGAAATGTGCTCACTGTATTCTAATAAAAATTTTAAAAATGAAAGTAAAATTAAAGAAATTTTAATAGAAAAAATTAATCCAAGGCTTGATAAAGAGGAACTAAGTTATCAGCAATATAATGATTTAGCTGTATATGCTTCTTCTTTAGAAGATGAAGATTTAATTAAACTCTATTTAGATAAACTTGTTGCCAGTGTAAAGGTTCAAGACTTTGATAAAGCTCTTAACATTTTAGAAGAATGTACAGATGCATCAATAATTCTTTGCAAATTTAAGCTTTTAAAGAGTTATGTAAGTGCAATGGAAGAACTTGTTAAGAGATTTATTTCATTGAAAAGTACTAATGAAAAGAAGTTAAGAACAATAAAAAGTCTTCAAAGAATCTTTAGTACCATAAGACCAATTCTTATGAACCCATGTTTTAAGGATTGATTTAACAAGCAATGAGGAAAAAATTAATCAATTAAATGAAGAAAATTCAAAGCTTATTGAGTCAATGAGTCAAATGGCTATTAAGCAACCAAATGTATTAAGAGATTCCATAGTTAAGGTTAAAAAGAATGATTTAGTTTATTTAAAAGTTAGAGATGTATTTAATAAATATTACAAAATAACTTCACCAAAGCCAGTGGAAACTGTAGAAAAGGAAACTAAAGAGGAAAAGGAAGAAGAATTACCAGTAATAGAAGAGAAACCCGATGAATCTCAAGAGACTTATAAAATGGAGGATGAAGGTTTCTTTGGAAAAATAAATGGGAAAATTAAAAATTTATTTGGTAAAGGTAAGAAATAATGAAAATATCTATAGATAAGGAACTAAAAGAATACTATAAAAAAAAGACATTAGAATATGAAAATGTTGATGATATTGGAGAAAGTATATTAAGTATTTTTGAAGAATTAAAAAATATTCAAAAAAAAGCAGTTATGCAAGGCGTAATGAAAGATGAGCAAGTTCAAAGTATTTATAGACAAAAACTAGCAGATTTAGAAAGTAATGAAATAAAAAGTAGAAATGAAATTAAAGAGCTAAAGAAAACAGAAAGGCTATTTTTAACCAATATAATAAGAATACTTGATGAGCTTGAAAGATTAAAAGAATATGGGGATACAAGTGGCAATGAAAAACTATCTAAGACTCTAGAAAGAAATTTTAAGGCTATAAAAAAGCACATGCTAGAATTAGAATTATTAGAGATACCAGCAGTAGGACTATTATTTAATGAAAATTATCATGACTGTGTAGATGTAAAAAACAATCTTGAAAAAGAAGATTTTGAAGTTTTAGAGGTCTTAAGAAAGGGATATGTATATAAAGGCAAGGTAATTAGAGCTGCTGAAGTCATAATTAATAGAATTTAGAGGGGAGAGATATATTATGTCAAAGATAATAGGTATTGATTTAGGAACAACAACATCTGAAATAGCATATGTTAAAGATGGAGTTCCTGTTATAATAAGTAATGATAAATATGGATATGGAACTGTTATTCCATCAGTTGTAACAATTAAGGATAATGAAATTGTTGTTGGAAAAACTGCTAAAAGACAAATAGTTGCAAGAGCAGAATCAACAGTATGTGAAGTAAAAAGACTTATGGGTTCTGGCAAGAAAGTTGTGGTAAATGGAGTAGAATATCTTCCAGAACAAATTTCTGCTATGATATTAAAAACTTTAAAGGAAATAGCAGAAGAAGAGATAGGACCAGTTGATGAAGCTGTAATTACTGTGCCAGCTGCTTTTAATGATTTACAAAGAAATGCTACAAAAGATGCAGCTGAAATTGCAGGACTTAAAGTTGAAAGAATAATTAATGAGCCAACAGCTGCTGCACTTTCTTATGGAATTCAAAATTTCAATGAAGAATCAAAAATCCTTGTATACGATTTAGGTGGAGGAACTTTTGATTGTACTGTTTTAGAAATGTTTGAAGGTATTATTGATGTTAAGGCAAGTAGAGGAAATAATACTCTTGGTGGTAAGGATTTTGACGAAAGAGTAGAAGAATACATAAAGGATTATATTAAAAATAATACTTCAATTGATGTTGAAAATCTAAGCCTTAAGAGAAAAGGAGAAATTAAAGAAGCAGCAGAAACAGCTAAAAAGGATTTATCTGTAGAAGAATCAACAGAAATCGTATTAAACAATTTTGGAACAGATGAAAATGGAGATTCAATTGATATAGATTTAACATTAACAAGAGAAAAGTTCAATGAATTAACAAAGGATTTAATAGAAAAAACTGTTGATATAATTGATGAAACTCTTTTGGCATCAAATTTAACTTATGATGAAATAGATGTTGTTTTAGCTATTGGTGGTTCAAGTAGAATGATGTCAGTTCAAGAACTTTTATACAATAGATTTAATGATAAAGTTAAAAAAGGAGTAAATCCTGATGAAGCTGTTGCTTTAGGTGCTGCTGTTCAAGCTGCAATAAAAAATGATGATATAAGTAGTGAAAATGGACTTATAATAGCAGATGCTTGTAGTTATACTTTAGGAGTAGCAATGGTAGAAGATAAGTTTAGTCCTTTAATATTTAGAGATACAAAGCTTCCAGCTAAAGTATCACAAATATATAGTACTGTTTTAGATGACCAGACAGGGGTAGTTATTAAAGTTTATCAAGGACAAAATGAAAATGTCAATAATAATACATTTGTTGGAAAATTTGTTCTTGAGGATATTCCCCCAGCTGAAGCAGGAAAAGAAAAGATAGAAATTACATTCCAATATGATTTAAATGGAATGCTTAATGTATCTGCTAAAATTTTAAGTACAGGTAAAGTTGAATCAAGGGTAATGTCTACTAATGGTTTAAAGAAAGAAGAAATTTCTGAACTTAAGAAATCTACATTTAAAGCACCTTCCACTAATGAGCTAACTTTAAAGTCAGAAAAGTCTGTTGAAAAACAAAAAAAAAAAACAAGCTTTCAACAGTAGATGATAAAACAAAAGAAAAAATAAATATTATAATTGAAGATATGAAAAAGGCTATAATAGATGGAAGAGGAGAAGAATTAGAAATTTTAGATGAAACCTTAACAGATCTATTATTTGAGTTAGAGTAGTATGGAAAAGTTAGAAAATATATCTAAAATGCTATATAATAATGCATTAAATGAAGCATGTAAAAAAAACATTACAAAAGCTTTAGAACTTCTAGAGTATGCCTATTTAATGGATAATGATGATATTGATATTATTAACTTATTAGGGTTATGCAATTATATGAAATGTGATTTTTCAAAGGCTAGTTTTTATTGGCATAAAAGTTATTCTAGCAAACCAAAGGATAATAGGGCAGAGGATTATCTTATTATATTAAATTCTCAAGAAATAGAAAAAATGATTGAGGATTATAACAATGCTTTGGAAGCTTTAAAAAATAATGACTTTAATTTAGCATTAAAAAATTTGAAGAAAGTAATTAGATATGATAATAAGTTTATTGAGCCATATATTATAATGGGACTTATTTATTTAAAAAAGAATTTGTATTATTCTAGTAAAAAAAGCTTTGAAAAAGCTATTAGACTTGATAAAGGAAATAAGAAGGTTATTGAATATTATATCATAGCAGCTGGAAGAGCTATTAAAGAAAAAGGAAAATAACTGCTTTAATTAGAAAATGTGAATTATTGCTTTATCTCTAAGCCTATTGGTGGGAGAGACAAAGTAATTATTTCACATTTTTTTATTATTAGGAAATTATATGAGCTACTAAGCTTAAGAATAGATTTTAACAAAAAACAAGTTTAAAAATTTAGTTAGAGAAGATTGAATATAACATGATAAAATGGTAATAAATTTTTAGAAAAATAAATATTATCTAAAAAGGAGGTGTATTTGTGAGAAAATTTTTATTTAAAACATTATTAGGTTTTGCTTTAATTTTTATAACATTTTTTGGAATAACAATGTTTTTAGAATATAAAAATAAAGATAAAATCAATAGTGAGGTAAATGTTAAAGTTGAAGTTATAGATGGAGAGATACAACTACCTAAAAATCCAGATAAGGTACAGGCAAATTATGAGTTTTCTAAAAGCTATTTTTATCTTGGATATGTGATAGCAATAATAATCCCTCTTTTATTTAAAGCCTATGGAGGGATTGAGGTTATAAAAAACAGAAATTTTAAACATAAATGGACTCAAGGACTTGCTTTATCTTTTTTATTTTTATTATTTAGTTGGATTTTAACCCTTCCTAAAAGCTTTTTTAGTGGATTTTATAGAGCGAGGCTTGTTGGATTAACCAATGAAAGCTTTTACAATTATATAACTAGTAATATTATTGATAATTCAATAGATATTATAACAACACTGCCTATTTTAATGATATTTTATTTAATATATTTAAAATTTGATAAGTGGTATTTTATAGTTGGCATAATAACAATAGGACTATATCTAGGAGGAAATTATCTTTATCCTTATTTAGATGAAATTCAAAATAATCTTTTACCAATGGAAGATGGAGTAATTAAAGAAAAGGTGCTTAAACTAGCAAGTGATGTAGGAATTGAAAATCTTGAGGTAATGGTGATTCCAAAAAGTGAAGAAACAAATTCTATTAATGCATATATGACTGGAATAGGAAAAAGCAGGAGAATTGTTTTTTGGGATACAACACTAAAACAACTTAATGAACAAGAAATAATATCAGTAGCAGCCCATGAAATGGGACATTACAAGTTAAAACATATACAAAAGTCTATGATGCTATCAATGCTAACAAGTTTTATGGCAGTAATTCTTTTAAATGCTATTATGGAAAAACGAGAAGGAAAAAACTATAGAAATATAGATAATCTTCCAAAGCTAATATTTATTTTAAATATAATCACATTATTTATCACTCCTATTGAACTTGCATATTCAAGAAAAATAGAAACTGAAGCTGATAAATTTGCAATAGAAAAAACGGGAGACTATTACACAAATGGAGCATTAGAAATTAAATTTATAGAAAGTAATCTTTCACCTATTGACGTCGATAAACTATACAAATACTTTGCCTATAGCCATCCAACAACAAAAGAGAGAATCGAGCTTTCAAATAGTTATGCTCGTTAAATAATATTTAGCTGGATTCAAAAATCTTAGTATCCTTATGTTATTCGGTTGCTCCGTCGACAAGCTCCAAGTCGCACCTTCATAAAATAAGGATACTAAGATTTTATTAAACAGAGTTAATATTATGAGCATAATTAAAAACTTAGCTTGGTTCAAAAATCTTAGTCTCCTTATCTTTATTCAGTTGTTCCGTCGGCAGGCTCCAAGTCGCACCTTCATAAAATAAGGAATCTAAGATTTTACTAAGCAAAGTCAATATTATAAGCATATTTAAAAACTTAACTTGGTTTAAAAAATTTAATATCTTTATATTAAAAATAAAGGAAGAGTAGCTTGCTTTGTAGATTCGAAGAGAAAAATATAAAGTTTTGATTCTTACTTATAGACAGGCTTTGAGTCATACCTTTATAAAATAAGGAATCTAAGATTTTTAAAGAAGCAAGCTTAATATTATTTTAATAGGTTAGAAAAATAGCCTGGTTTTATTTTTCTTTGTTTGAAGCCTTCGAGTATTGTAAGGTAGGTGGCTGTTGTGTCAAATCTTGCGTCGTGGTAGTCACCGCTGCCTTTAAAGAGTTCGTTTGATTTTTTTGTAATCATATCTTTTGTTATACCTAAATAATTGATAACTTCTTCAAGTTTAGGGTTTTTTATTGAGCCATAACCATTAGGAATATTGCATATGTTTTTATAGTATTGCATTGTACAAAATACGTTTTTTGGCTCATAGTCTATACAAAGTCCTTCAAGTTCATGTTTTAAAAATCTAATATCAAAATTTACATTATGTCCAATTAAAAAATCTGCTTCTTCGAAATCTTTTAAAAATTCTTCAACAGTATCTTCAAAATATTTCCCATTTGAAAGTTCGTAAAGTTTTTCAGCTGAAAAGCCATGAACTGCTTCAGCAGCTGGATCAACTTCTTCAACTGCAAAGAAGAAGTTATGTCCTGTAGTTTTTTGTGGCTTTGTAGAAGAATCTATAGTTATATAACTTAATTGGCATATTTGCCCTGGCTTTAAGCTTGTTGTTTCTGTATCAAAAATAAGTAATTTCATTTTTTTGTCCTCCTGAAATTTTTATCAGTTTATAATAATAAATTATGTAAAGACTTAAAATATTGTCTTTGTTAAAAATAGTTTTAAAGCTTATCTAAATAATTATACCATAAAAATTTTAGTAATTATTAAAAAATTTTTATAAGTTATAGTATAAAAAATTAAAAAAAGGAAATGATATATTATAGGGAAACAGTTAGGAGTGATTTGTATTATGATAAGTGAAAAAAAACGTAAAATTTCAATAATTGGAGCAGGCTTTGTAGGGGCAACCACTGCATATGCTTTAATGAATAGTGGAATTGCAACTGAAATATGTATTTATGATATAAATATGGATAAAGCATTAGGAGAGGTAATGGATTTAGTTCATGGAACTTCCTTTGTAAAACCTGTTAACATATATGCAGGAGGAATTGAAGAAACTAAAAATTCAGATATTGTTATTATAACAGCAGGAGCACCTCAAAAAGAAGGAGAAACAAGATTAGATTTAATAGGCAAAAATTATAAAATATTTCAAAGTTTTATTCCAGAAGTAGCAAAAGCAAGTCCAGAGGCTATTCTTTTAGTTGTTTCAAATCCTGTAGATGTATTAACATACATAACATATAAATTATCAGGCTTTCCAAAAGAAAGAGTTATAGGTTCAGGTACAGTTTTAGATACATCTAGGTTAAAGTATGTAATAGGAAAATATTTTGAAGTAAATAATAACAATGTTCATGGATATGTTATGGGAGAACATGGTGATAGTGAAGTAGTAACATGGAGCAGTGCATCAATTGCAGGAGAAGGTTTTGAAAATTTTGCCAAACAAAATAATTTAGAATGGGATAGTGAAATTCAAAAAGTTATAGAAAATGATGTTAAAAATGCAGCCTATGAAATAATAGAAAGAAAAAAAGCAACATATTTTGCTATAGGTCTTTCTGTAAATAGAATAGTAGAAGCTATATTTAGAGATGAAAATAGTATATTAACAGTTTCTAGCCTTTTTACAGGGGAATATGATATTAAAGATATGTATCTTGCAGTTCCAACTATAATTAATCGAAAAGGGGCTGTAATGGTAATTGAAACACCATTATCTAAAGAGGAAGAAGAAAAACTTCAAAAGTCTTCAGTAATTTTAAAAAAGCACTTAAATGAATGTAATATATAAAATTTTGCAATTTAAATCAAAATATAAACTACAATAATATTAAATACTTAATATAATAAATAACAATTGGAGTAATTAGTTAAAGTTTATGATATAATAATTAAGAATTTAAATTTCTAAGGGGGAAGACAAATGGAATTTGAAGGATTAATTATTCCAAAAAACTATAAATGTCAAGAAACATTAATAGACACAGAAATTCATATTAAAAAGATAAAGGACTATTTTGAAAAAAATTTAGCAGAAGCCTTAAATCTTACAAGAGTGTCAGCACCACTTTTTGTTGAAAAAAGTACAGGATTAAATGACAACTTAAATGGAGTTGAAAGACCAGTAGGATTTGATATAAAAGGTATAGATTCTGAATTTGAAATAGTACATTCTCTTGCAAAATGGAAAAGAATGAGCCTTGCAAGATATAATTTTGAGGTTGGAACAGGTCTTTATACAGATATGAATGCCATAAGAAGAGATGAAGATTTAGATAATCTACATTCAGTTTATGTTGACCAATGGGACTGGGAAAAAATAATCTCAAAAAAAGAAAGAACAATAAAAACATTAAAAGAAACTGTGAAGAAGATTTATGGTGTGTTTAAAAAGCTAGAAGATTTTGCAGTAAGTGAATTAATCGAAAATGAAAAATTCTTGCCAGAAGAAATTTTCTTCATAACAACTCAAGAGCTAGAAGATAAATATCCAAATCTTACACCAAAAGAAAGAGAAGATGCAATATGTAAAGAACATAAAGCTGTATTTATAATGAAGATAGGAGATATCTTAAATAGTGGAGAAAAGCATGATGGAAGAGCACCAGATTATGACGACTGGAGTTTAAATGGAGATATTGTATTTTGGTATCCAGTTTTAGAAAGAGCTTTTGAAGTCTCATCAATGGGAATAAGAGTTGACGAAAAAGCTTTAGAAGAACAATTAAAAAAAGCTGGTTGTGAAGAAAGAAAAGAACTTGATTTCCACAAAAATCTTTTAGAAGGAAAGCTTCCTTATACAATAGGAGGAGGAATTGGTCAATCAAGAATGTGTATGTATTTCTTAAGAAAAGCACATATTGGAGAAGTTCAGGCATCTGTATGGGATGAAAAAAATAAAAAATTCTGTGAAGAATATGGAATAAGATTATTGTAATTTAACAAAAGTAAAGCTATCACACAAAGTAAAATATAATTTAAAGTAATTTTAAATTATATTTTATATTTTTTGTGTGATAGCTATTTACTTTTAAAAGTTAAGCTCTAAAAGTAATTTCTCCACTTAAAATGCTTTTTTCTTCACCATTTTCAGTCTTTACAACAAGCTCTCCATTATCATTTAATCCAAGACAAGTAACTTTAACTTTATTTTTACCATTAATCCAGTAAGCTTGTTTATCAATAAGCATAGAATATTTTCTGCATAAGGAAACAACATCAGAAAAATCATCATTTTCAATTACATCAACATATAAATTTTCAAAAATATTTAAAAATGAAGTTAAGATTTCTGTTCTGTTAAATTTATGTCCCTTTTCAATAAATAAAGATGTAGCATTTTCTTTTACTTCATCATTAAACTCAGAAGAATCTATGTTAACATTTATACCTATGCCAATTAGTATATAATTTATGCAATCTATTTCACATTTCATTTCTGTAAGAATTCCAGTAAGCTTTTTGCCATTAAGATAAATATCATTAGGCCATTTAATCTCAGCATTTATATTCTTATCTCTAAGTACCTTAACAAGAGCAGCAGCAGCTACTTGAGTAAGCTTTGAGGCTTTCATTGGATCAATTTTAGGAGTTAAAAATAAAGTAAAATATAATCCTCCTTTAAGGGAAGACCACACTCTACCTAATCTTCCTTTCCCACCAGTTTGTTTTTCTGCAACTATTACAGTTCCATCAGGTGCAGAGCCATCTAAAGTTTTTGCAAAATTATTTGTTGAATCTATTTCTTGAAAGTGTTTGATTTCTCTTCCGATAAATTTTGTATTAAGTCCTTGTAAAACTTCATCAGGAATTATAATGTCAGGAGATGATATAAGTTTATATCCTTTTCGAGAAACACCTTCAATTTCATATCCAAGGTCTTTTAAGTTTTTTATATGTTTCCATACAGAAGCTCTAGTTATACCTAGACGTTTGCTTATTTCTTCACCTGATATAAAATCATCACTTTCTTTTAACCACTTAATTAATTTATCATCCATGTTTTTCCTCCTATATATAAAATTTTTTAGAAAGTATATGTTATTTAGCAAATTGGTATAATTATTAAAATTACTACATAGATTATGTTCTTTAAATATTAAATAATATATAGATATATTAAAAAACTTTAACAAAATATATTACTCCATATTCTTCGCCAAGCTCCTCGAATGCTCTATGGCCAGAGGTGACACCTACCCCTTCTCCTTGCTATGT
>CACZYK010000078.1 GCA_902785295.1 uncultured Clostridium sp. | reverse complement strand
ACTGGATTAGTTTTATTTAACTCTGTTTTATTTATTCCACCATTACAAAAGTTATTTGAGATAGCTCCTTTAAACGGAACTTTAGTTGCTTGCATTTATGTGCTTGCATTTATGCCAACTTTATTTATTCAAATTTACAAAGTATTTACCAAAGACCTTGATATTAAAAATTCAAAGAAAAATCTAAAAGAAACTTTATAAAATTAATAAATTTATCTTAAAAGCTTTAATTAATTAGTTATAAAAACTTTTTAATTAAAGTTTTTATTTTTAGTATTGATTTTTTTAATTTGCATTATTATAATAAAAAGCAATTAATAAGAGGAGAGTAAATATACTATTGATTTATAGCGAGTTAGGGATGGTGTAAGCCTAATATGATTTGTATATGGAAGAACACCTCTGAGACGCTAACCGAAATGAAAAAAGTAGACTTAGCCGGTTGTCAGCCGTTAAAATGACTAGGTATAAAATATGATTTTTTGTACCAATATGAGTGAGCAAAAGCTAATTTAGGGTGGCACCGCGGATATAACCGTTCCTATACGAAAGTATAGGAACGTTTTTTATTTAAAAATTATCCTATTCCTAAATTAATTTTGCTAACTAGGGTGGCACCACGGATTTTTTCGTCCCTATATCTTATTAATTTAAGATGTAGGGATATTTTTATTTAATTATTTATTTTTGGGAGGATTTAAAATGGAAAGAACTTATGTAAAAGACATTAAAGCATCAGAAGAAACTACAGTACTTGTTAAAGGATGGATTCATAGAATTCGTGATTTAGGTCATATAACCTTTGTTCATTTAAGAGATAAAACAGGAATTATTCAATTAATCATAGATAAAGAAGATGTTCAAAAATTAAGACTTGAAATGTGTGTTGAAGTTATTGGTGATAAAGTAGAAAATGAAAAAGCACCAGGTGGAATAGAAATTCAAGCAAAAGAAATATCTGTTATAGGAAATATCTATTATGATAAGCTTCCATTTGAAATTAATGGATTTAAGCAAAAAGCATCTTTAGAAAAATTATTAGATTTTAGAGGATTAAGCCTAAGAACTCCAAAAACAAGAGCAATATTTAAGGTTCAAGAGGAAATATCTGATTCATTTAGAGATTACTTAAAGAGTAAAAACTTCTCTGAAATACATACTCCAAAAATAACTTCATCTAGTACAGAAGGTGGTTCTGAAATGTTCACTGTTGATTATTTCGGAAGACGTGCTTTATTAACTCAAAGTCCACAATTCTATAAACAAATGATGGTAGGAGCTGGATTTGAAAGAGTTTTTGAAGTAGGTTCTGCATATAGAGCTGAACTTCACAACACTTGGAGACATTTAAATGAATATATAAGCTTAGATGTTGAAATGGGATTTATAAAAGATGAAACAGACATAATGGCTATAGAAGAAGGTTTCTTAAACTACTTATTTGGAAGATTAAAAGAAAACTGTGCTGAAGAGCTAAAAATGTACAATGTAGAACTTCCAGACAAAATAGAAATTCCAAGAATGCCTTTAGCAGAAGCTCAAAAAATAATTTTAGAGAAGTATGGAAAGAGGTCTCCTGCTGGAAACATAGATGCTGAAGGAGAAGTTCTTTTATCTCAATATATTAAAGAAACTTATGATTGTGACTTTGTATTTTTAACTGAATACCCTACTGCAAAGAGACCAATGTACACAATGCCAAGAGAAGATAATCCAGAAATTACAAGAAGTTTTGACCTTATTTACAAAGGACTTGAAATAACAACTGGTGGTCAAAGAATTCATGACTATGAAATGTTATGTGAAAATATTAAGAAGTTTAAACTAAATCCAGAAGACTTTGGATTCTACTTAGAAACATTTAAATATGGAATGCCACCTCATGGAGGATTTGCTATAGGTCTTGAAAGAATCACATTAAAAATTCTTAACCTTGACAACATAAGACAAGCAACTTTATTACCAAGAGACTTAAAGAGACTAGAACCTTAATTTAAGGAGGATTAAATAAATGAAAAAGATTGATATTGAAACAGTTAATTATATTGCTAACTTAGCAAAGCTTCAATTTACTGAAGAAGAAAGCTTAAAATTAGCTCATGAATTTGAAAGCATACTAACTAATTTTGAAACTCTTGATAAATTAGATTTAAGTGACATAAATCTTGATTTATTATCAGATGATTTAAAGCCTGTACTTAGAGATGATGAAGTTAAATATTTTGAAGATAAGAAAAAATTATTTGCTAATGTAAAATCTATGAATGGTACTGCAATAGAAGTTCCAAAAATTATTGAATAGGTGGTGAAAAAATAATGGATATAAAAGAAATGGAAGCAAGTGCAATTAGAGAAGGTGTAGTAAGTGGAAAGTTTACTGCAAAGGAAGTTGTAACTTCTCTTTTTGAAAGAATAAAAGAGGTTGATGTTAAGGTTCAATCTTACCTTACATTATGTGAAGAAAGTGCTTTAAAACAAGCAGAAGAAATAGATGAAAAAGTTAAAAAAGGTGAAAAGCTTGGAAAACTTGCAGGTATTCCAATTGCTATAAAGGATAATATTTGTACAGATGGTATAAAAACTACATGTGCTTCAAAAATGCTTGAAGATTTTATTCCTCCATATAATGCAACAGTTATAAAAAAGCTTCTTAAAGAAGATGCTATAATAGTTGGAAAAACTAACATGGACGAATTTGCTATGGGTTCTTCTACAGAAAACTCAGCATTTAAAACAACTAAAAATCCTTGGGATTTAGAAAGAGTACCTGGAGGTTCTTCAGGTGGTTCTGCAGCTAGCGTTGCTGCTGGTCTTGCACCAATTTCTCTTGGTTCTGATACTGGTGGTTCAATTAGACAACCTGCTTCATTCTGTGGTGTTGTTGGATTTAAACCTACATATGGATTAGTTTCAAGATTTGGACTTATTGCCTTTGGTTCTTCTTTAGACCAAATAGGACCATTTGCTAAAAATGTTAAAGATGCTGCTTTAACTTTAGAGGTTATACAAGGTGCTGATGATTTAGATTGTACAACTTATAAAGACCCAATAAAAGAAGATTATCTTTCAACCATAGAAGATGGAGTTAAGGGAATGAAAATTGGAGTTCCTAAGGAATTTTTCCAAGAAGGTCTAGATTCAGAAGTTAAGGATGCTATGTTAAAGGCTATGGAAGATTTAAAAGAACTAGGAGCTACTGTAGAAGAAATTTCACTTCCAATAACAGAAGTAGGACTTCCTGCCTACTATATTATATCTTCAGCAGAAGCAAGCTCAAACTTAGCTAGATTTGATGGAATAAGATATGGATATAGAGCAAAAGATTTTGCAGATGTTGATGAACTTATGCTAAAGAGCAGAAGTGAAGCTTTTGGTCCTGAAGTTAAAAGAAGAATTATGCTTGGAACATATGCTTTATCTTCTGGATACTATGATGCATACTACAATAAAGCTCAAAAACTTAAAAAGAAGTTAAAAGAAGAATTTAAGAAAACATTTGAAGAATATGACTTAATTTTAAGTCCTACTTCCCCTACTCCATCATTTAAATGTGGAGAAAAATCTTCTGACCCATTATCAATGTACTTAGGAGATATTTATACAATTAACATAAACCTTGCAGGAATACCAGCTATCTCTTTACCTTATTCATTTACTAAAGCTGGATTACCTATAGGACTTCAATTATTAGGACCTCACTTTGGAGAAGAAAAGATATTTAAAGCTGCTTACGCACTAGAACAAAAAGTTCAAATATCTACTCTTGCACCACTTTAGAAAGGAGAATGAAGAAGAATGGCTTTTGAAACTATAATCGGACTTGAAATACATGCCGAATTAAAAACAAAAACAAAAATATTCTGTTCCTGCTCTACTGAGTTTGGTAAGGAAGCTAACCACAATACTTGTCCTATTTGCTTAGGAATACCAGGAACACTTCCAGTTTTAAATAAGGAAGTTGTTGCATTAGCTATAAAGGCTGGAACAGCTTTAAACTGTAAAATAAATAAATTAAATAAAATGGATAGAAAAAACTACTTCTATCCAGACCTTCCAAAGGCTTATCAAACATCACAATATGACCTTCCAATTTGTAGTGGTGGGGGAATTAACATAGAAGTTAATGGAACAAGTAAATTTGTAAGATTAAACAGAATTCATATTGAAGAAGATGCTGGTAAGTTAGTTCATGATGAGGAAAAAGGAGTTTCTTTAATTGACTATAACCGTGTTGGTGTACCTCTAGCAGAAATAGTTACAGAACCAGATATGCGTTCACCAGAAGAAGCAGTTACATTCTTAAAAACATTAAGGTCAATCCTTCAATATGCAGATGTATCTGACTGTAAGATGGAACAAGGTTCTATAAGATGTGACGCTAACATTTCTATAAGAGAAGTTGGTTCTGATAAGTTAAATACTAAGGTTGAAATTAAAAACATAAACTCTTTTAAAGAACTTCAAAAAGCTCTTGAAAAGGAACAAAAACGTCAATTAGAACTTTATACTTATGGTGAAGAATATAAAATAAAACAAGAAACTAGAAGATGGGATAACGGTAAAGGTAAAACTGTTCCTATGAGAAGCAAAGAAGATGCCCATGATTATAGATACTTCCCAGAACCAGACCTAGTTCCAATAATAATAGAACAAAAACAAATTGATGACACAGCAAAAAATATGCCAGAAATGCCAAAAGAAAAGAAGGAAAGATTCCTTAAAGAATATGCTCTTTCAGAAAAAGAAATAGATATAATTCTTGATGATAAAATGCTATCTTCTTTTTATGAAGAAACTGTTGCTTTAGGTGCTAAACCAAAAGCTGTTGCTAACTGGGTTTTAGGAGATTTATTAAGACTATTAAAAGAAGATAATGACACAACTGATGAAGGAGTAACCTCTATAAAAATTGCTCCAAAGGCTCTTTGTGAATTACTTCAATTAATAGATAAGGGAACTATAAGTAATACTGCTGGTAAAGAAGTATTTGAAGAAATGTTTAAAACAGGTGCTTCTGCTGAAGAAATAGTTAAAGCTAAAGGATTATCACAAATTAGTGATACTTCAGAACTTGAAAAAATGGTTGAAGAAGTTATAGAAGCTAATCCTCAATCTGTTTCAGATTTTGCAGAAGGTAAAAAACAAGCTGCTGGATTCTTAATGGGACAATTAATGAAAGCTTCAAAAGGAAAAGCTAATCCAAAGGTTGTTAAAGAAATCTTAGATAAAAAATTACAAGAAAAAGTTAATAAATAATATGAAGAAACTGTGGATAACTATTTTAATAATTATCCACAGTTTCATTATGTATATTTATCCACAATTTATTGTGGATATTTTAGATATTACCCAATTTTTTCTTAATATTAAAATTTGTTTTTTTTATCTATATATGTTAAAATTCAATAGAAAAATTATTTATAGGAGTATAAATTTATGAAAAAACATTCAAAAAACAGAAAACCAAAGATAAGACAACTTGACTTTTTTTCAGTTTTAATTGTTATCTTAGTTATAATATTAATTGCACTTTTAATAATAATACACTTTAAAAATAAAGCAGAAAATAACAATTTACAATCACAAAATATTTCTAGTAATAATAAAGAAACAATAACAGCTGAAACCTCTTCTCCAGAAACTGATACAACTACTGTAGATTCAAAAGAAGAAAATAGATTTGAAGGCTTAACAATGACAAATGAAAATGTAGGAGTGCCAGTTTTATATTATCACTCTGTTGACCCATCAGAAGCTAATGAGGTTATAATATCACCTGAAAAACTTAGAGAAGAATTAACATTTATAAAAGATTCAGGTTATACAACTCTAACCATGAGCGAATTAAATGATTATATTTTGAATAATGCCCCTATTCCAGAAAAAAGTATAGTCATAACTTTTGATGATGGTTATGCTGATAATTATGCTAATGCTTTTCCAATTCTTAAAGAATTAGATATGAAAGCTACAATATTTGTTATTTCTAATTTTACTGATAAGGATGGATATTATATGACATCTCAACAATTAAAAGAAATGGCTGATTATGGAATAGATATACAAAGCCATACAGCTTCACATGCACATTTAAATCAACTTACTTATGAAGAACAGCTTAATGAACTTAAAACTTCAAAAGAAAAGCTAGAATCAATTACAGAAAAACCTGTTATCTCTATTGCTTATCCTTTTGGAGATTATGATGATAACACTATATTAGCCTCTAAGGAAGCTGGATATTCACTGTCATTTAATACTAACAGAGGACTTTCAGATAGAACTGATAACCCTTTAAGTCTTAATAGAATTTATGTAAGTTCTTTATATTCTATTGAACAATTTAAAGAAATACTTGAAAGCACTGAAAAATAAAAACTATTTAGTTAAAATAAACTTTATATCAAAAATATCTAAAATAAAAAGATGACTTTTTAAGGTCATCTTTTTATTGTTTTGTTTAAATTTCTTTATTTTACTGTTTTACTTTCAATATTTTCTTCTTTTTTATTTAATGTACTTTCATATAAATAATGTTTACTACCATTATTATTTATTAAAGTTTTCACCTTATTTTCTACTATATAATCTCCAGTACTTTCTAAAATTCCATAATCAAGAGCTTTACCGTTTACCGTTATTACTACGCCTTCTGTAGGAATTATTTCATGTTCTTTTGCATACTTAATAGATTCTTTTAATGCAAAATCTATATTTTTATCTAAAGGATTAATTTCTTTAAGTATCTTTTCTCCAGTGTTAGAAGGTGAATGAAAATATACTACAGAATCATACTTATTTATTTCAAACTTTATTGAATATGGAACTTCTATTATTACAGTTGATACAACTTTATTATATTGATTATACATATATATTGACACAAATATTATAATCAATAATATAACTGAAAAAGCAGTTTTTATTCTCTTTACAAGTTTCTTTTCTTTTCCAGATATTATTTCATCACCTAATTCAAAACCCTCTTTATTAGAAACATTGAAGAATTCTCCTGAGCTTGTTAGTATAATACAACTTTTTCTTTCGCACTCAATAACAATTCCTCTAAGTTCATTTTTATTTATTAAATCATCTGATATTTCTTCATCAACATTTTCATTAATCAATACCCTTAAATAATCTTGTATATATTTGTAATTAGTGCTTTCCATAATTAATATATATGTAATTAAGTAGTGTTTCCATCTTTCTAAAAACTTCTTAGATATCCTAGTTTTTCTAGAAATAAGATTCATATCTAACTCTTTTTTTTCTTTAAAAGAAAATACTATGTCATAATCCTTTGCTACATAATATGCAACATTTAAAATAAGATTTTTTTCTTTTTGTTTAGGCTTATCTATAGCTAAATCTTTTAATAATACCTCATATTCAAAAAGTTCTTTATTAAAATTAATAATTTGTTCTTCTCTAGCTTTTTTAGATTTTTGACTTACATCTATAAATCCAGGTTTATTTGAAAAGATATACATATCCTTTTTAAATTCTTCCATAAACTCACCTCACAACCAAATAATTTTCACTTACATTTTTCCTAATAAATTTACTTCATACCTTGTATTATATCATATATTTCCTTACATATTATATATGAGTAGTAATAATAAAACTTATTTTCTTTATTTATACCTTAATAATACAAAAAACTTCAATAATAAGCTAATCTCATATATAATAATAACTAAGTGAGGTGATTTTATGAGAATTGGAATGGGATATGATGTTCACAAACTTGTCCCTGAAAGAAAACTTATACTAGGTGGTGTTGATATTCCTTATGAACTAGGACTTTTAGGACATTCAGATGCTGATGTATTATTACATGCAATAATGGATTCTCTTCTTGGAGCAGCTTCTTTGGGGGATATTGGAAAGCATTTTCCTGATACAGATGATAGATTTAAGGGAATATCAAGCATAGAGCTTTTAAAAGAAGTTGGAAAGCTTATTTCTGAAAAGGGATATAAAATAGGAAATATTGATGCAACCATAATTGCACAAAAGCCTAAAATGGCTCCACACATACCTTTAATGAGAGAGAATATAGCTTCTGCATTAAATATAGACTTAGAACAAATTAATGTAAAAGCTACAACAGAAGAGGGACTTGGTTTTACAGGGGAAGGAAAAGGAATTTCATCTCAAAGTATATGTCTTCTAACAAATAAATAGGTAATATTATAGGGTTATCACACAAGAATTTTTTTAACAACATATAGATAACAAACTACATATTGTATTTATATTTCTTAATGCGACAACCCTATATAAATATCTTTATATTACTTCTGAAAGATTTTTTTGTAGTATTTCTTTAAATTTCATACCTTCAATTTCATTTTCTGTTGCTGACTTACAAATTGTCCTCCATTCTTCAGATGATACACCAATTTTTTTCTTAAATTCTTCTTCAGTTTCTGTAAGCATTGTAGATTCTTCTACAAACTTTCCTAACTCTTCTGGCGTTTTAAAGATTTTTAAGTATAAAAATTCTTTATTGTCTCCAAACCAATTTTTATTAAAATTTCTTGCAAATTTAATTAATGCTAATACAATCTTATCTTTAGGCAAATCCCACATTTTCTCTAACTTCTTGTAATCCTCAAGCATTAGCTTGCCTTCATCTTTTGTTATTTCTTTATTTTTGACTCCATCTTTTACAATTTTCTCTACTGGTAAAGATGGTACCATTGTTACTATCTTTTTCTTTCCATGAATCCATTTATAGAAAGCTTCTTGTAAAAAAGAATATTGTATGTATCCTAATAATACCTTTTCATCTGGAAAATACGCATATATATTATCAATACCATTACTTTTATTAAAAATAAGAGTATGAATGTAAAGTGATTTCCCTTTTGGTGGATTCTGCATAAACATATGACCCCTGATTGTGTTATTTTGCATGATAATTTTATCCCAATATTTCAAGGAATTGTAATTTTGCTTCACCTTTATCACCTTTCTTTTCTCTTAGATAATTTAATTATATAAGATATTATATACTATTTTCAATATTTTTTACTAACTTTCCACTTTATATTTTTTGTTTATAAAACTATTTCTTTTTTTGTAATATGAACCTTAAATAATGATTTATTTATTAAGAAAGATATCAAAGAAATAAGGCTAAAAAACATAACCTTTCCTGTGTATTCAATCATAAAAATATCAATATTATATTTTTTCATATATAAAAAGTATTTAATTTTTTTAACATAAGTTTTATATAATTCTCCCCAAAATTTAAAATCCGACCATTCATTAGGAAGCATCTCTAAAGGAATTTTTATATTTATAACTTTAATAAATATAATTAACAATATTAATATTAAAATGATATATAAACTCTTCAATATATATTTATTTTTAGCTTGAAGTGCTTTTTTAAAAAGCTTAAATTCTATAAAAAC
>CACZYK010000077.1 GCA_902785295.1 uncultured Clostridium sp. | reverse complement strand
GATAAGTTTCCTTTAAATGATGGAAGATTTTCATATAGAATAAGAAAGGAAGAACATAAACATATTTTACAATGCAGTATATGTCATAAGGAAGTAGAAATTCCATGTCCAATGAAGCAATTTGAAGAAATAGTTCAAAATGAAACAGGATTTACATTAGTTGAACATAATCTTATTATGAAGGGCGTTTGTGAAGATTGTAAGAAAAAATAGAAGGTAAGTTTTAATCTTACCTTCTATTTTTAGTTAATATTAAAGTTAAAATTAATATAAAGACTGATGTTAGTGCAATAGTACCACCAGGAGCGCTATTTATATAATAAGATGCTACTAATCCAGCCATAATGTCAATAAATCCAAAAACAACTGAAAAAATCAATGTTTTCTTAAAATTAAGTTTAAGTTGCATAGCTGTTGCTACTGGAACAACTATAATAGATGAAATCACTAAAATACCCATAATTCTTATAGATAGAGAAATGGTTGCACCAACAAGTAAAGTAAATAAATAATTAATAAGCTTAACATTTATTCCAGAAGTATAGGCACCTTCTTCATCAAAGGTAACATAAATTAATTTGTTGTATAGTAGCATTAATGCAACTAAACATATAAGCCCTGCAATTCCAATTAGGATAATATCACCTGTAGATACAGTTAATATGCTTCCAAATAAATAAGAATTTACTTTTGTTGATGCCCTACCAGTACTTATTAAAACAATAGCAATACCAAGACTAAAGGTTAAAACAATTGACATAACCATCTCAGCATACTTTTTAAAATACCCTCTTAAAGCTTCTATTATAATTGCACACAAAGAAGTAAATAAAAACGCAGTAATAATAGGATTAATCCCTAAAACAAGTCCTATAGCAACTCCTGCAAAGGAAGAATGAGATAGGGTATCACCTATCATTGAATTACGTCTTAAAACAATAAATAATCCTATAATTGGACATAAAATAGAAATAATTAATCCTGCTAAAAAAGCATTCCTCATAAAGTCTAATTGAAACATTTAAGCACCTGCCATTACTTGAAGTTCTTCTTTAAATTCACTTACATTTTTAAGTGAAACTACACCTTCATCTATTTTTAAAATATGTGTTGAATATTTTAGAGCTGTTTCTAAGTTATGTTCAATAGATATTATTGTTGTTTTTTCATTTTTGTTCAAGCTACTTAGTAAGCTATATATTTCTAATTGGTTTTTATAATCCACTCCTGTTGAAGGTTCATCTAATATTATCAAATCAGGATTACCCATAAGAGCTCTTGCAATAAAAACTCTTTGTCTTTGTCCTCCAGAAAGATTTCCAATAAGATTATCTTTAAATTCAGTCATATTAACCTTATTTAATACATAATCAATAGAAGCTTTAATATCAAGTTTTAAGGCTTTTCCATGAACCTTTAATATTTCATAAACAGAAATAGGAAACTGAGAATTAAAGCTATCAACCCTTTGAGGAACATATCCAATATTTTTTGTATCAACAGTAATAGAACCAGAATTAGGGGATAACAACCCTAAAATAAGTTTTATTAAAGTTGTTTTACAGCTCCCATTTTCTCCTATAACAGAAAGATAAACTCCATCTTGAATATCTAAATTTACATGGCTTAAAACAACAGGAGAATTCTTTTCATATCTAAAGGACATATTATTTATTTTAATCATAAAATATTCACTCCTAAAATTACAAACTAATTTTATTATTACAGATATGCAAATCATTTGCAACATTAATTTTCTGCGACATAAATATTTTCTAATTTCCAGGAGTTATTTTCATCCTTTTTAAAATGACATTCAAGTTTTAATTTCTTGTGAGGTGGATTTTTACAAAGACCATAAGCTTTTACAACAGTTCTTTTTCCATCAGAAAATGTTTTTGTATAGCTTTGAACTCTAAGAAGTTTATCATCATCATTGCTATTTGTAAGATAATATTTGACAGCATAATCTAAACTTTTACATTTATTATATAGGTAGGATTTATACATTAACAGAAACGAAGTGAATGAAAAAATTACCACAAAAAAAAGCATTAGGAATCTTCTTTTAATAAATTTAATCTTCTTTAGTCTTTTTATTTCTGAATTTCTTTTGCATTTAGTAAAGATTAATTTACTATTGCTCATAAGAAAACTCCTTAATAATTTTAAAAGTATTTTACCATATTTTACCGTAAAAGAAAACTATAAATTTAAGATTTACTAAGTTATTTAGTTGTTTTGCTTTGTGGGTTTCTAAGTCATTGCTTCATATAATGAATTTAAGATTAAATATAAAATTTATATTTTTAAATACATAAAAAAAGCGTTGTAAAATAGTTAAATTTTACAACGCAGCTTTTAATTAGTAAAATACATTAAAATCTTTTAATTTGTAGTTTTGATAATTGTTATTATCCCAAGCATTTGCTTCTTTATAATTGAAAACAAATTCTGCAGGATCGCTTATATATGCAGAAAGAGTCCAAAGTTCCTTTCCATTACCTAAATATTTTACATAAGTTGCTTTATTTGAATCTACCCATGTTCCATTAGCAGTTTGATAATGCATAACTATTGTTTTATTGTAAGAAAGATTGCTTACAACTATGTTAGCAGTATAATGGTAAATACCAATAGAAGTTTTCCAAACATTGTTGGCATTATGTGAATAAGCAGTAGCAAAAACATTTGTTATATCTTGAACTTTAATTGTTTGATTGTAGTAAGAATTGTTTTGTTCGTAAGTTGGTGCTCCTTTATAAGTTGCTGCAGAAACAGGAATTGCAGTTAATAATGTAGATGATAAAAGTATCGCAGATAAAACTTTTGATAATTTTTTTAATTTCATAATAAAATTCCCCCTTCTTTTATTTTTCCGGAAAAATATTTTTTTAATTTAATATAGGCAAATAATAAAACAAAAAAATTGAAAAGTAAATAAAAATATGTTTATAATACATATTTTTGTAAAAATATATAAAATTTCAAATAAATATATAAAATATACTATTATAGAATAAAATATTAAAAAGTATCTTAAACCTAAATAAAAACATTTAATTTAGAGAAAATATATAAAGAACATATTAGAAAAATGTGATACAATTATAAAAATAGATAACTAGAGTTAATTTTTGAAAGGATGATAGATAAATGGATTTTTCAAGTTTAGTTTTAATGGAAAAGGATAAAGAAACAGGATTTATAACAAAGGAGCTTGGAAGCTTTGAAGTTAATGAAGGTGCTTTATATGTAAGAAAGCTTTTTGTAGTAGATAATATAGTAAATTTATATTTTGATACAAATAAAGATGTTGAAGAATGGGAATACTCTGCTATATATGATTTATTTAATAAGGATGTATTTATTGAAAATGGATTTGAAATTGATGAGGATTTAGATGAATATAATCCAACCTTTATTCTTAAGTTTAAATATAGTGATGAATATATAGATATGAAGGAAATGATTGATAAGGCAGTTGAGCTTATATCAAATGAAATGAGTAATGTTTTTAAGAATATAGAAGGAAAAGAAGACGAATATAAGGAGGATTAAAAAATGAGTGATGATAAAATTTTAAAAAAGAGAGAAGAAATAGAAGAAGAGTTTAAGTGGAAGCTTAATAAAGTTTATGCCTCTTTAGAAGATTGGGAAAAGGATTTTGAAAAGTTAAAGAAAGAATCTGTTAAGCTTAAGGACTTTGCAGGAAAATTAAATGATAAGGATGAATTTATAAAATATTTAGAGTTAAATGAAGAGATAAGCAGACTTGCTGAAAAGCTTTATGTTTATGCTCATATGAAATCTGATGAGGATACAACAAATCAAAAAAATCAAGGAGTAATGAATAAGATAGATGTCTTTATGGCAGAACTTGGAAGTTATACAGCTTTCTTTGTACCAGAAATTTTATCTCTTAAAGAAGGATTTATAGAAAATCTTATTAAAGAAGATGAAAGATTTAAAACATATGAATTTTTATTAATGGATATTCTTAAAGAAAAACCACATGTACTAACTAAGGAAATGGAAGAACTTTTAGCTTTAACTTCTGACAGTCTTGAAGCACCTCATAGCATTTACAATATGCTTATAAATGCAGATATGACCTTTGGAAAAATTAAGGATGAAGATGGGGACATAATAGAGCTTACAGAAGGAAATTATTCATCATTTATAAAAAGTAAGAATAGAGAAGTAAGAAAGAATGCATTTAAGGAATTATTTGGAGGATATAAAAAGTTTGAAAATACCATAGGTACAGCCTTAACAGCCTCTATAAAAAACTTTAATCTTGGTGCAAGAGTAAGAAAATATTCTTCTCCACTTGAATCAGCTTTAGCACCTAATGATATACCTTTATCTGTATATGAAAATGCAATAAAAACAATAAATGACAATATTGATGTACTTCATAGATATGTAAGAGTAAAGAAAAAGCTTTTAGGACTAGATGAAATTCATATGTATGATTTATATGTGCCTTTAATTGAAATAGAAAAAGAAAAAATTCCTTTTGAAGAATCAGTAAAAACAGCTAATAAAGCTTTAGCACCATTAGGAGAAGAGTACTTAAAGATATTTAATGAAGGAATAGAAAATGGTTGGGTTGATATATATCAAAACAAAGGTAAAAGAGGAGGAGCTTATTCTTGGGGCTCTTATGATACAATGCCATATGTATTATTAAATTACAACTATGAATTAAATGATACCTCAACTCTTGTACATGAGATGGGACATTCAATACATTCATACTATTCTAAAATATCTCAGCCATATTATTATTCAGGATATACTATATTCTGTGCAGAAATAGCATCAACAACAAATGAATCTCTTTTAATTCATTATTTAATAGATAATGAAAAGGATGAAAAGAAAAAGTTATACTTAATAAATCAAGAATTAGAGCAGATAAGAACAACTGTATTTAGACAATTGATGTTTGCAGAGTTTGAGTTATATGCTCATAATGAATTAAATAATGGAAATTCTCTTACTGCTGAAGATTATAATAACAAGTGGCATGAATTAAATAAAAAATACTTTGGTGAAGATATGATAGTAGATGAAGAGATAGATGTAGAATGGGCAAGAATACCTCACTTTTATTCAGATTTTTATGTTTATCAATATGCTACTGGATATGCTGCAGCTTCAGCCTTTTCAAAATCCATACTTAACAAAGAAGAAAACGCAGTAGAAAAATATATGGGATTTTTAAAGAGTGGAGGAAGTAAATATCCAATAGATATATTAAAAGATGCAGGAGTAGATATGACTACATCAAAACCTTTAGAGGCAACTATCAAAAGATTCAGTGAATTATTAGATATGTTAGAAAAATAAAATTATTCAAGGATGGAAATTTTTAAGGGATTTTCATCCTTGATTTTCTAAAATGAGGATAAAGAAATATTCAATATAGTGAGGAGGTAACAGATGAATTTAAGGGAAAATAAAATAGTTAACAAGAATAACATAGTAACAATGAGCATAATAGCAATAAATATAATTCTTTATATAATAACTGCTATAATGTCTAAGAATATTCTTGATATAAATGCATATGTATTATTATATATGGGAGGTAATTATGGAGCTTTAGTGTCTCATGGTCAAGTATGGAGATTGTTAACCTGTGCATTTCTTCATGGAGGTATTATTCATATTTTTTGTAATATGTATGCTTTATATGCACTAGGACCACAGATAGAAATTTTATTTGGAAGGGTAAAATATATAATTATATATTTTTTGTCTGCTATAGGAGGAAGTCTATTAAGTTATAAATTTTCACCAAGCAGTTTATCAATAGGTGCTTCTGGTGCAATTTTTGGACTTTTTGGAGCAATGGTTGTATTTGTGCTTAAATATAAAGATAGAATTCCTAAAAAAGTTTTAAATAATTTGTTTGGAGTTATAATATTAAACCTTTTAATAGGATTTAATTTACAAGGTATTGATAATTTTGCACATATAGGTGGACTTTTAGTTGGAGCATTAGTAGCGTTCTTATTTTTAATGCAAAAAACTAGAAATGAATAAAAAAAATAATTAATATAACAAAAAGATGGCTTAAAAAGTGTAGATTTTATTTTCATAAAAATTAATTTATATAAATATGATAAAAAATAAAAGCTATTTTTAACAAATGATAAATAATGTATATAAAAAATGAAAAAATGAAAAAAAAATCTAAAAAAAGTTAAAAAAGTTAAACTTTTTTATGGAATTTATTAATAAAATGTTGTATTATATATAAAGAATTGATGTTGATTAAGTATCAACTACCAAAATACCAAAGTACTTAAGGAGATGTAACAATGGACGCAAAGAAGTATGTTGACAGTGTATTAGAAACTGTTAGAAAAAGAAATCAAGGGGAAAAAGAATTCCAAGATGCAGTTACAGAAGTATTAAATTCATTAGTACCAGTAATGGAAAAGCACCCAGAATTTATAGAAGCTAATCTTTTAGAAAGAATAGTTGAACCAGAAAGACAAATAATGTTTAGAGTACCATGGGTTGACGATGCTGGAAAGGTACATGTAAACAGAGGATTTAGAATTCAATTTAATAGTGCAATAGGACCATACAAGGGTGGTTTAAGATTACATCCTTCAGTTAATGCAAGTATAATAAAATTCTTAGGATTTGAACAAATATTCAAAAACTCATTAACTGGACTTCCAATAGGAGGAGGAAAAGGTGGTTCAGATTTTGACCCTAAGGGTAAATCTGACAACGAAATAATGAGATTCTGTCAAAGCTTTATGGCTGAATTATATAGACACATCGGATTAGACACAGACGTTCCAGCTGGAGATATTGGTGTTGGCGGAAGAGAAATAGGATATCTTTATGGATATTATAAAAAGCTAAGAGGAGCTAATGACCAAGGAGTTTTAACTGGTAAGGGATTAACTTTTGGTGGAAGCTTAGCTAGAACTGAAGCTACAGGATTTGGTTTAGTTTACTTCACAGAAGAAATGTTAAAGGATAATGGAACAAGCTTTGCTGGAAAGACAGTTGTAATTTCTGGTTCTGGTAACGTTGCTATATATGCAACTCAAAAAGCTACACAATTAGGAGCAAAAGTAGTTGCTTTATGTGACTCTAATGGATATATCTACGATCCAAACGGAATTAACTTAGATGTAGTTAAGGACATTAAAGAAGTTAGAAGAGCAAGAATTAAAGAATATGCTGATTTAGTTCCAGGTTCTGAATATCATGAAGGATGCAAGGGAATATGGTCAGTTAAATGTGATATAGCTCTTCCATGTGCAACTCAAGGAGAAATAGATAAAGAATCTGCTGAACTTCTAGTTAAGAATGGAGTTAAGTGTGTTTCTGAAGGAGCTAATATGCCTTCATCATTAGAAGCTATCGAAGTATTCCAATCTAATGGAGTATTATTTGGACCTGCTAAGGCAGCAAATGCTGGTGGAGTTGCTTGTTCAGCTCTTGAAATGTCACAAAACAGCATGAGATTATCATGGACATTTGAAGAAGTTGATGAAAAGCTTCAAGGAATAATGAAGAACATATACAAGAATTCAAGTGAAGCTGCTAAGGAATATGGACATGAAGGAAATATCCTAATGGGAGCAAACATAGCTGGATTCATGAAAGTTGCTACTGCAATGATGGCTCAAGGTATTGTTTAATATAGAGTAAAATAAATAATAAAAAAGCAGTCTTTTAAGGCTGCTTTTTTATGTACAAAAAATAGATGTTTTATTAAACTTTGAATTTTTTACATACAATTAACAAAACATTAAAACACTTAGTTAGAAAAATATGTTATTATCATACAAAAAAGTAGGGAATAATTTGGATTTACTTATAATTTTATCAATTGCAATACCAATAATATTTTTGATAACTTCAATAATGTTATTAATTAAACTAGGTGAAAACTCTCCTTTAATTAAAACAATGGAATTTTATCCTCCAAAAGGTTTTAATAGTGCAGAAGTGGGATTTTTATATAAAGGTTTTGCAAATTATAAAGATGTAATTTCTTTATCAATATATTTAGCTAACAAGGGCTATATTGAAATTATAGAAAATGAAGAAAAAAGTTTATTTAAAAGTAGAAATTTTATAATAAGAAAACTTAAGGATTATGATGGAGATAATGAAATAGAAGAAATTTTTTTAGAAGGTCTTTTTGAGGAAAAAAATCAAGTAACATATAAAGATTTATATGATAAATTTTATATAATAGTTAATGAAATAGAAAATACTCTAAAATTAAGTGTAATATTAATAAAAGTTGTCACAATTTTATTTAAATCACAGCTTTTATTTTTGTTAATTTTAGTTGAAAGATAAAAGGTTTATAAAAATTAGATTAAAGGAAATAAAAAATGGAAGATAAAATATTAATAGCAAAGAATTTGAAAAAATATTATGGAGAAGGAGATGGGTTAGTTAAGGCTGTAGATAATGTAAGCCTTAAAGTTGATAAAGGAGAGTTTTTAACTATTGTTGGAGCATCAGGAAGTGGAAAGACAACTCTTCTTAACTGCCTATGTGGAATAGATGAGGTTGATGAGGGAATTATAAATATAAATGGAACAATAATAAATGATTTGAATAGTGAAGAGAGAACTATATTTAGAAGAAGAAACATTGGGATAGTGTTTCAACAATATAATCTAATTCCTGTACTTAATGTTTATGAAAATATAATTTTACCATTAGAAATTGATAATAAAAAAGTAGATAAAGAGTATCTTGATAAAATAATTAATATATTAGGTATAGAAAATAAACTATACTCATCACCTAATAATTTATCTGGTGGACAAAAACAGAGAGTTGCAATAGCAAGGGCATTAGTTAGTAAGGCAGCTATTATTTGTGCAGATGAACCAACAGGAAATCTAGATTCAAAAAATACAATAGAGGTGGTTAATTTATTAAAAAAATCAGCAAAAGAGTTTTCGCAAACTATTATTATGATTACCCACAATAAGGAAATTTCAACATTATCAGATAGAGTGATATATATAAAAGATGGTACTATTGAAAAGGAGGATTTATATAGTTATCAAAAACATACTCAAATATAATTAAATATGATATAATATATCTGAGGTGATTATATTTGAGAAAAAATTATAAACCT
>CACZYK010000076.1 GCA_902785295.1 uncultured Clostridium sp. | reverse complement strand
ACTTGCCATTACAGTTCACTCCTTTTTTAAAATTTATATCTGTAATTTTAGCAAGTTAAAAACTCATTAACTAGGCAGAAATTTTTTTACGCTTACAAAGAAACTACATTATCATGTTATTTATATTTAAAAGAAAGTTATCCTTATGTATTTTCTTGAACTGATTTAAAAAGTTTAACAAGACAACTTTTTGAACTTGTATCTAAGATATACTTTAGATTATAATTAAATATGAAAATGATTATTAAATAATAAGGAGAATTTTTTATGATAGAAGATATACTTGAATATAACAAAAATTTTGTAAAAGAAAAGAAATATGAAAAATATATAACAAGTAAATATCCAGATAAAAAAATTGCTATTTTATCATGTATGGATACAAGGCTTACAGAACTTTTACCAGCAGCACTTGGAATTAAAAATGGTGATGTTAAGATAATAAAAAATGCAGGTGGAACTATTTCCCATCCTTTTGGAAGTGTTATAAGAAGTATCCTTATTTCAATATTTGAACTTGGTGTTGAAGAAATTATGGTAATTGGACATACAGATTGTGGAGTACAACATGTAAACAGCGATTACATGATAGAGCATATGATAAAAAATGGTATTTCAAAAGAAAATATAGATATGATGAAATATTGTGGAGTAGACTTTGAATCTTGGCTTAGAGGGTTTGACTCTGTTGAGGATTCAGTACATGAAAATGTTGAATTCTTAAAAAATCATCCTCTTATTCCTAAAAATATAAAAGTTTATGGCTTTGTTATGGATTCAGTTACAGGGGAGCTTAAAGCTATTTAAAAAGTGGATTGGGAAATATAAAAAGGGAGAAATTAACATGAAGATAGTTAACCTAATGGAAGATACAGAGGGAAAGTGTGGTCTTGTATCAGAGCATGGTTTGTGTATATATGTTGAAACTAAGAATAATAAGATATTAATTGATACTGGTACATCAGAGAAAACTTGGTATAATGCTAAAAAACTTGGTATAAATTTAAATGATATTGATATGATTATTTTAAGTCATGGACATTATGACCATTCAGGTGGAATTATGTCATTTATTGAAATTAATCCAAATGTCAAAATATATCTTCAAAAAAGTGCAACCTATGATTATTATAATCTTAAAAATGGAAAGGAAAAATATATTGGAATTGATAAAAGAATAAAAAATCTTCCTGAAAGTGTTTTTCTTGATTCAGATTTTGTGATAAATAAAGAAATATCTATTTTTTCAAATGTAAAAGAAAGAAGAAAATGGCCTAAGAGCAATCTTATTTTAAAACAAAAAATTGGTGATGAATATATTCAAGATGATTTTTCCCATGAACAATATGTTGTTATTCAAAGCGAAGGAAAAACAGTTTTTGTTTCAGGGTGTGCACATAATGGAATTTTGAATATAGTTGATAAGTTTAGAAGTCTTTATATGATTGAGCCAGACATTGTAATTAGTGGTTTTCACATGATGAAAAAGGATCAATATGTAGAAGAAGAGATTCAGTTGATAAAAGACACTGCTTATGAACTTTCTAAAATGAATACAATTTTCTATACAGGACATTGTACAGGAATTCCAGCATTTAATATAATGAAGCCAATAATGGGTGATAAATTGAAATTTATGCATTCAGGAGATATATTATTATAAAAGGGGGCCATTTTTTTGAATATACAAATATTTGGAAAGCCTAAATGCTTTGATACAAAAAAGGCAGAAAGATATTTTAAAGAAAGAAGAATAAAATATCAACTTATAGATATAACTCAAAAACCAATGAGTAAAGGTGAATTTAATAGCGTAAAACAAGCTGTTAAAGGATATGAAAATATGATTGATGAAAACTGTAAAGACAAAGACCTTCTTGCTCTTGTAAAATACTTAGTAGAAGAAGCCAGAGAGGAAAAGGTATTTGAAAATCAAAAAATAATAAAGACACCAATAGTTAGAAATGGAAAACAAGCTACTGTAGGTTATAAGCCAGAAGAATGGAAAAATTGGTTATAATCTAAAAATGGGGGGAATTTAATGGCGGAAAGACCAAAATTAGAAAAAGGATTAGATTCAGAAATATTTAGAGAATATTATTATTTAAAAGATGAATTGGTTGAATTTTGCAGAAAAGAAGGACTGCAGACTACTGGAGGGAAAATTGAAATTACTGATAGAATTGCACATTATTTAAAGACAGGGGAGCGTTTAGTTAGTAAAAAAAATCATAGTCAATCAACTTCTTATACAGGAAATATAGGAATTATAACTTTAGATTCAAAAATTGAACCTAATTTTAAGTGCACAGAAAAACATAGAGCATTTTTTAAACAAGAGATTGGAGAGAGTTTTAAATTTAATGTAGTTTTTCAAAAATGGTTAAAAGAAAACACAGGTAAAACCTATCAAGATGCAGTTTGTGCATACTATGAAATACAAAAGCTAAAGCAGACTAAAAAAACTACTATAGATAGACAATTTGAATATAATACATATATAAGAGACTTTTTTGATGATAATAAAGGAAAATCTTTAAGTGAAGCAATAACATGTTGGAAGTATAAAAAAAGTCTTAAAGGACATAATAAATATGAAAAAGAAGATCTAAAAATACTATTAAAAGATGAAAATGAAAAATAATTTATTTAATAATATGTATAATAGTGCAATATGTTGTATAATTATATAGATAAATTAATTTTATTTAAAAAAGGAGTTTGTTATTAATGAAAGAATTTAAACCAGTTAAAGAAGGAAAAGTACGTGAGGTATATGATAATGGAGATAGCATGATTATTGTTGCCACAGACAGAATCTCAGCTTTTGATGTAATTTTAAAGAATACTGTACATAAAAAAGGTGCTATCTTAACTCAAATGTCAAAGTTTTGGTTTGATTTTACAAAGGACATAGTACCTAACCACATGCTTTCAGTAGATGTTAAAGATATGCCAGAATTTTTCCAAAGTGAAAGATTTGATGGAAATAGCATGATGTGCAAAAAACTAGAAATGCTTCCAGTTGAATGTATTGTTAGAGGATACATAACAGGTAGTGGATGGGAAAGCTATAAGAAAAATGGAACTGTATGTAATATAAAGCTTCCAGAAGGATTAAAGGAATCAGACAAGCTTCCTGAACCAATATACACTCCAACAACAAAGGCTGATTTAGGAGAACATGATGAACACATATCATTTGAAGAAAGTGTTGAAATCCTTGAAAAGCTATATCCAGGTAAGGGAGAAAGCTATGCTAAGCAAATAAAGGATTGCACAATTGCTTTATATAAAAAATGTGCTGAATATGCCTTAAGCAAAGGAATAATAATAGCTGATACTAAATTTGAATTTGGATTAGATGAAAATGGAAATGTAGTTTTAGGAGATGAAATGCTAACACCAGATAGCTCTAGATTCTGGCCACTAGAAGGATATAAGAGTGGACAAGGACAACCTTCATTCGATAAACAATATGTAAGAGACTGGTTAAAGCAAAATCCAGATAGCGATTACCATTTACCAGACGAAGTTGTTCAAAAAACAGTAGATAAATATAAAGAAGCATTTGAATTAATAACTGGAAAGAAATTTGAAGAATAAAAAATAGTAATAGGATAGGATTTGTAACATTATAAATCCTATCCTATTTATTTTTATCAGGAAATTATATCATTATATACCCTTCATTTACAAAATACCCCTATTAAATATATAATAAGCTATAGGTGATGAAAAAATGATTGGAGAAGATGCTTATTGCAATGATGTTTTAATTCAATTGTCTGCTATTGAAAATTCTGTAAAAAGTCTATCAAATCATATATTAGAAAATCATTTATATAATTGTGTAACAAAGGATTTAGAAGATGGAAAATTAGAAATAATAGATGAACTAATCAGCTTATTTAAAAAATTCAACAAAAAATAGGAAGGAGAAAAATTATGGGTTTTACTTTTGAAAGAAAAGTTAATTATTATGAAACAGACAAAATGGGAGTAGTACATCATTCTAACTATATTAGATATATGGAAGAAGCAAGATGTTTTTGGCTTGAAAGTATAGAAATGCCATTTTCACTTTTAGAAGAAAACAATATCACAATCCCAGTATTAGGAGTAAACTGCACTTATAAATATCATGCTACTTTTGGAGATACAATATTAATCAATATATTTGCAAAAGAATATTCAGGAGTAAGAATGACAGTTGGATATGAGATAAAAGACAAGAAAACAGGAAAAATATTTCTTATTGGAGAAACAAAACATTGTTTTACAGATAAGAACTTAAAACCAGTTAATTTAAAGAAATATGCTCCAGAGTTTAGTAATAAATTTCAGAGCTTATTAGAAAATTAAGAAAGGAATATGATTAAATTTAAATTCATGTTTGGAGGAAAAAGTATAAAACTATATGACTTTGAAAATAAAAGGAAATGAAGATTGTATTAAATGTGGTGTATGTGCTAAAAATTGCCCTGTTTGTGCAATTGATATTGAAAATCCATCATTGACAGATAATAAAAAATGTATTACATATATGCGTTGTATAGAAAACTGTCCTAAAAAAGCAAGAAGTCTTCCTAAAGGAATTATGAAAGTTGTGAGTTTTGCTATGAAAAGTAAATTTTCACAAAGAAAATTGTATTTATTTTTAAATAAAATTATATGTCTATAGTAGTTCAAAAATGAGCTACTATTTTGATTTTAGCGAATATTCGCCAATGGTTTTTAAGTTCTTTAATGAAGTCTTTTTCCTATGAAGTAAACTTAACTAGATATTGAATAATTAAATTTATAAAAAGCAAGGTGATTAAATGTTAGAAAAAAATTTAAATGAAATACATAAATTAGTAGAAGAAACAGATAATAATGTTGTCATTGACTTTTTAGTTAATATATTAGTTAATGATGAAAAATTATTAACTAGATTTAAAAATATTGTATGTGAAAAAATTTCTCCAGAAGATATAAAAAGATATGAAAGGCAGATAGATAAAATATTTTATAAATATGGAGATGATTTTATCGATTATAATAGTTCTAAGGAACTTTCATTAGAAATATCAGAATTTATAAACGATATAGAAGTAATAATGATAAATAAGCATGAATATAAAGCATCCTTTGAACTAAGTGCCTATTTATATATTAAGTTAGGAAAAGTAACTATAGAAAATGATGATGAGATGTTTGCATTAATAAATGTTTGTAAGGAAGTTTTTGAAAGAATATTAAATGAATCTAAAGATAAAAATTTAGAAAAAGAAGTATATAATTGGATAATTGATAATTTATGTGGAAAGATAGGTTATTTTAGAGGAGAAGCACTAAAAGAAATTTTATTTGATTATTTTCATGAAGAAGAATATCTAAAAGAAAAATTAATATTTATTGATAATAAAGCAAAAGAATGTTTAAAGAGTAAAGATTCATGGTCACAACATTATGATTTAGGATATTTAACTAAATGGTATATTACTATACTTAAAGAGCTGAAAGCAGATGAAAAAGTCATAGAAAATTATTGCAAAAAATATTGGAAAGTTAGTAAGGTAAGACAAATTTGCATAGAAGAAAATATAAATAATAAAAACTATGATAAGGCAATTGATATATTAATAGAAAGCAAAAAAAGAGATAAAGGGTATCCAGGCTTGGTTCATGAATATAGTGAAAAATTAAAAGAATTATATAAGAAAATAGGAGATAATGCTAAATATAAAAATGAATTATGGGATTTAATGCTTAATTATGATGAAACTAATATTAAAATATTCAAAGAGCTTAAAGACTTATATAGTAAAGAAGAATGGATAAATGAGCGTGAGAAGGTATTTAAAAATTTGAAAAAACATCATTATAACATTGAAAACTTTTATTTAGAAGAGAAGATGTTTGAGGAGCTTTTTAATTGTGTAATTAAATCTAAGTATTTAGATAAGGTTCATAAGTATGAAGAAGAATTAAAACCTATGTATGAAGAACAACTTTTACACAAATATGAAGAGGAAGTTAAAAAAATGGCATCAAGTGCTAGTAAGCGTTCTTACTATGGAGAAATTGCTAATGAATTAACAAGAATGAAAGAATATAAAGGAGGAGAGGAGTTAGTTAAAAAAATTTTAGAAGACTGGAGAGTGAAATATAAAAATCGAAGAGCTATGATGGATGAATTGAAACAATTATAAGATATATTAAAGAAAGGTAAGCAAATTATAAATTGTGCAGAGTTTAAGATGCCAGAACATTCTTTTTTTATGTCTAGTGGATGTTTGAGAGGATATACAGCAGAATACATAGTTGAAGATGAAAAATTATATGGAATTAGATATGAAACAGATTGGGATAAAATGAAAAAAATAAAGTCTGAGAAGTTATTTATGAATTATACAGGAAGTTGTATAATAGCATTAGCAGAAAATGAAGAAAAAAAGTTTTACAATTCAGATTTTCTTGAGTGCTATTTAGACTACGATGTAGCTTTAGAATTACATTTTACCAATGGAATACTAGATGAGGTAATTAATTTAGGAGATGCAATCATCGAATTTAGAGCATTAGAAGAAACAGAAGAATATAAAAGTGAGGATACACAACCATTTATTAGAAAAAGCTTAAGAAAAGAAATAGCATATAAGTATTTAAAGTATGAATATGATTACAGAAGCTATAAATGGAGGTAGGGTTTTGAGTTCTATTTTAATTGCGGATTTGTTATCATTTGGAAATTTGGATTTTTTCAGTGAATTTGTAGTTGTTGACTTTAAATTATTATGCATTTGTTTTTGTAATAAGTATGTTTTAATTGACAATAATATTTACAAATGATATAATCAAATTACCCGAAGGGTAATTTGATTATATCAGGAGGAAGGACTTGGAACTTGAATATTCATCAAATAAAGTCAAATTACAATGCACAAGTGTAAGAGCAGCGAATAAGCTATTTAATGGAGATGCCGTTTTAACAAAAAGTCTTTTGGCTCGTATAAATGCACTTGAAAAAGCAGAAAATATTAAAGATATTATTGTTCAGCCAACATTTCATTTTCATAAATTAAAAAACAAAAATGGAATAAATTTGGAAGGATATTTTGCAATTGATGTGAAATCAAGAAGAGAACCATGGAGAATCATTCTACAGCCATTGGATGAAGAAAAAAATGCATATGTTCCTTGCAATATAGATGAAATAGCTGGAAAGGTTAAAATTGTAGAGATTATGGAGGTGAGCAAACATTATGAGTAATTATATAGAATATAATGATACTATTGCATTTCACCCAGGATATTATGTAAAAGAAATTGTTGATGAAAGTGGACTTACACAAGAAGATTTTGCAAAAAGATTAGGTACAACACCAAAGAATCTTAGCCTTTTAATAAGAGGTGAGCAAAGTTTATCTATTGATATCGCAATGAAACTATCTAGAATGATAGGTACGAGTGTGAACTACTGGCTTAACTTACAAAATGCTTATGATGCCTTAATTGCAGAATTTAAATCAACTGAAGAACTTGTAAAAGAACGCAAAGTATTTAAAAGTTTAGATTATAAATATTTTAGGGAAAATTTTGCTTTACCAAATTTACCAAGAAAAACTGATGAGCAAATTAAGCAAGTAAGAGAATTTCTAAAAGTGGCAACACTTTCAGTATTTACAAATAGGGATATGGCAGTAAGTTTCAGAAGCTCAACTGAAACATTAACAGAGACAAATATTATAAAGGCAAATATAATGGTGCAGATAGCTACTAATAAAGCTTTGCAGGTTGATGCACCTAAATTTAATAAAACAAAATTTGAAAAGGCTATAAAATATGCAATAACATTGACAAAAAATCATCAAGATTTTTATCCACTTATTTACAAAGCATTTTATGAAGCAGGAGTTATTTTTGTAATATTACCAAATATTTCTGGTTCAAAGATAAATGGAGCAACAAAGAAAGTTGGAGATAATGTTATGTTGATGGTAAACGATAGAAGATTAAATGCTGATTCGTTTTGGTTTACTTTATTTCATGAGATTGGTCATATTATTAATGGAGATTATGGAATATCTTTTGAAAAAGAAACTGGAGAACAGGAAGAAGCTGCTAATAAATATGCAGAAGATGCTTTGATTCCACCAGAAAAGTATAAAGATTTTATTAGCAAAGATAAATTTGATTTGCAATCAATTAAAAAATTTGCTAGTGAAATTGAACGTGATCCAGGGATTGTTCTTGGAAGATTGCAGAATGATAAAATAGTTGAGTTTGATGATTGGACTATGAATTCATTGAGGCATAAATATAGAGTGAAAACAACAGTTTAATTTACCTATTAATAAATATCCTATTTTTGAATAATTTATAGTAAATAGTTTTTGTTTAGTGAATTTAATAATTGATATATGGGGCTGTTGCACAACTAATAAACATTAGTTGTGTAACGGTCCTGTTTTTTTGAACAAAAAAACAAATCTCGTCCTTAAAAAAGAATGAGATTTGTAGTAAAATATTAATATGAACCAAACAAATATTTTACATAAAGATTATAGTGCGTTTGCTAAGTCAATTTGTTGAGGAGATGGATTTATCAGATTTATATAAGACTTATTCCAAAGTAAAGGAAAATCAAGCTTCGCCACGAAAGTTACTAAAAATCATTTTATATGCATATATGAATAAAATCTATTCATCAAGAGATATAGAAAAAGCTTGTTATAGAGATATTAATTTTATGTATTTATTAGAAGACTCAAAAGTACCTGATCATTCAACATTTGCAAGATTTAGAAGTTTACATTTTGCACCTTGTGCTACACGTATTCTTAGTGAAGCAAGTAACTTCCTTTATGATATAGGTGAAATTTCAGGAGAAGCTATATTTATTGATGGTACAAAAATAGAAGCCAGTTCTAATAAATATACATTTGTATGGAAGAAAGCTGTAACTAAAAATTTGAAAAGGCTTTTAATTAAGATTGCAGACCTTGTTTCTGAATGTAATGAACTTTATGGAATTAAGATTGGTTATAGAAATATCATAAAATTAAAAGATATAAAAAAATTAAGAAAAAAACTTTATAAAATTAAGAAATCTGAAAATATAACATTCGTCCACGGACGTGGTAAAAGAAAAACTGCTATACAAAATTCTATTGAAACTTTAGAAGAATATTATAACAAACTTAAAGAATATACAAATAAAATACATTTATGTGGTAATCGTAATAGTTATTCTAAAACAGATAAAGATGCTACCTTTATGAGAATGAAAGAAGATGCTATGAAAAATGGTCAACTTAAACCAGCTTATAATTTACAACACGGTGTTGATTCAGAATACATAACTTGGTTAACTATTGGACCACAACCAACAGATACTACAACATTGATTCCATTTTTAAAAAGCATGGAAGAAAGTCTTAAATTTAAATATCTAAAAATTGTTGCTGATTCAGGATATGAAAGCGAAGAAAATTATTCATTTATAGAAGATAATAATCAAATATCCTTTATAAAACTAGCAAATTATGAAATATCTAAAACAAGAAAATACCAAAATGATATAAGCAAAATAGAAAACATGAAATATAACTATGATGGTGATTACTATATTTGTAAAAACAATAAGAGATTATATTCTACAAATATGTTGACAAGAAAATCAAGGAATGGATTTAAGAGCAGAAAAACAATTTATAAATGTGAAGATTGTAATAATTGTAGATATAAATCTAACTGTATAAAAGGGCATAATTGTAAAATACCACTAGAACAACGAACTAAAAGACTTGAGACATCAAAAAAATTTAATCGTCAAAGAAAAGAAGATTTAGAAAGAATAATAAGTGCTGAAGGATGTGAACTTAGAATGAATAGGAGCATCCAAGCCGAAGGCTCGTTCGCGGAGCTAAAACAAGATATGAGATTTAGAAGATTTCTATGTCGAGGTAAAGAAAATGTACTAGCTGAAAGTATATTACTTGCATTAGCACATAATATAAATAAATTACATAATAAAATTCAATCAGGAAAAACAGGAACGCATTTATTTCATATTAAAAAAATAGCTTAATTAAAGAAGAAAAAATATGATTTCTTAGATGCTCTGTTAAAGTGCGCCTATTTTTAGAAAAATATTTTTTGAAGCCATAATAATTGATTTAATATTAAGAAATGGGGTTGTCGTCAGCAGTTTTTAACCGCTAATGCGACAGCCCCTTTTCAATGTATATGAAGTTATAAAATTTTTGTGATTTAAATTTAGATTTTATCTAAATTTCAGCTTCACTATTTTTACAGAAAGAACTTGTAGAAAAAACAGAAAGTTCAAATATTATTTTTGTGTAACATCAATATGCAAAACTTATAAAATAGTGAATAATGAGGATGAATATTTACAAGAAATAAATAAAATTTATTGTGAAAATTTTACGAAATTGTACTAATTGCACAAAAATTTCTTGATATCATTCTAAATATGGAATATAATTGTAGATAAATAAATTTATATTAAAAAAAGTTAATAAATTACATAATATAATAATATCTATGATATTTTGTATTTTTCAAGATAAAAGTAATGTAAAATAACAAGGAATTTTATAATATTATTTTAAAAATAAATATATGGAAAGGTGGTGATTAAATGCCAAAAGATAAAACAGATATAGTTAATTTAACTAATACTACAGAGCTTTTTGATTTATTTCATTTTGTCCCAAAAATAAATCCTAATTAGTATATTCAGTCGTAAGCAAGTATATCGAAATTGACATATATACTATCAATTTCATAAATTCCAGTTTATAGAGACTGAAAAATTTGAATTTATTGTTGAAGTAATGAAATATACTGATGAAAAAATCCAAAAGGAGATTCTGGGAAATATAGATAAACAACTCTTGTATTTTTAAGACACAATAAAACGAAAAATTACTCAAGAGGTAAATAAAAATGGAAAAATTGGTTATACAGAATTTAGGAAAAGATTTGGGAGATTTCTTTTTTATCGAATTAGAGAAAAATGATGTCAAGTGTGTGATTATGGTGGACGGGCATACGGTAAAGAATGGATATACAGAAGAAATCAAAGAACATATGGGGAAATATGAAAAAATTGATTATCTGATAGTTACACATATTGATGGAGATCACATAAAAGGTGTTAAGAAATTTTGGAAGGATAGTTGTTTTTGTAGCAAATTTGAAGATACAGTGATTATATATAACTTTGTTACGCAGAGGTTGGTGAATTATAAAGATGCTTTTGACTTTGAAAAAATGATTGATGGGCATTATGTGATTCCAACAGGGCGTTATGACTATGTTAATTTTTCAAATGAATTATTACGGATAATATCACTAGAAAAAAGAAAAAAATTTGATGTAAATGATACTTATGCATATTTAACACTAATTGCTCCGAATAGAGCGGGTATTCAATCGGTATATGAGGATTACTGTGATAAATTAAAAAAAGTGGGAGATGAAATCACAAAGATTGGTCAACCTAAAAATAATATTACAAATCATAATTCTATTGTTTTTTTGTTGGAGTTTGCAGGAAAGAAATTGTTATTTATGGGGGATAATGATATAGACTTGATAGAGCCTTTGATAGATGGTTTGAAGAATATGTGTATAGCCAAGATTGATTTGATAAAAATAGGTCATCATGGGGCGTGGGATGAAAACAAGAGACTAGTGAAATTTGCAGGGAAATACAGATGCAATAAATTGATTGTAACAGGAGAAGAAAAATGGGCACAGAAGCACCCTGATAAACGTATTATGGATGAACTGAATGCTTCTGAAATAGAAAATGTGCATTTGTATACAAAGATTGATTTTGGTGAGAACACTTTTACTAATATTGAAGTGGATGGTAGACAGGAAATAGTCTTGTAAGAGTAAAATAGGATAAAAGAAGATAAGGCAAAGTGTAGATATTACGATAAGTGATGAAGTGATATCGCGACGTTGTTTAGGAGGGAAAATGATAGAAAGAAATGTAGTTAGAGTGGAAACGCTTGATAGAATGGGGACTGGTCTGATTTATCCATGTAATCGTGGAAATAGGAAAGGTTATGTTATCTTCACGAATAGGCATGTGTTAGAGGGTATTCTTGATACAGAAAATATTCAAGAACATATACAAATTGTTTTGTATGATGATTTTGGAAAAGAAATCAGTAATACTAAAATGAAAAACTGGGATTGTTATTGGAACAAACGTAGTCTGGAATATCAGGATGATATTGCAGCTATTTATCTGGAATTAGATGATGATGTTGTACTTCATCTTGAAACATCAGTAGAGATGGATGAATTGGACAATAGAACGATGCTTTATATGGAAGGTTATCCTGGTGTCATGATTAATGATGATATGAATAGAAGAATTCAACTAGAAGGTGTGTCAAAATTTCTTTTTCCAAGTAACAAAGAAATTGGTGCATATCAGATAACGGATGATTATCACTGCTACTATAATTATAGTGATTATAAAGTACTGGCGGGAATTTCGGGAAGTCCTGTTTATTACAAAAGGAAAGAAAGAAATTACATTTTGGGTATCAATCAGTCAGTTGCAAATATTAATCAAGGAGAGAATCCGTTTAAATTAGTGTATTATATAAAGTTCAAGCATATACTCGATTATTTGAGACAGGAGGATTGTATTATATTTTCAAAGATTTCTGAGTGTGAATTTCAGATATTGTGGGTTAAGGATAAAAAGCAAGTGACAGCAAATGAAATAAAATTGCTATTGATTGGTGGAAGTGGGTCCGGAAAATCTTCCTTTGTAAAAAGTTTTGCGTATCATCAGAACAAAATAAGAGGTGTTGGAGATGGTCAGACAACTAGAGCGGATGTACGTTATTCTTTTAGCCGAGTAGAGAAGAATCCAATTGCTAAGGTACTGTTTCTATCGAAGAATAAATTTATAGACACTATGAATGTGCATATAGGAACCCAACCAATTCGATTGGTAATTGCCCAAGCATTATGTGTTTCTCAAAGCGTGGTAGAAGATGAAGAAAAGTTTCTAATTCTTTTACATGGATTATACGAGCAGTTTGTACAGTTGGAGGAAGAGAGCATTGTGGAAAATGAAGAACGCAAGAAGTCAAACTGTAAAATGGTGTTGGGTTATATCAAAGAACTGCTATTTTATGGTAAGACAGTGAAAAACAAAACTGAGAAGTATGAGAATATTTTAGATCATTTGATAGAGTTGATTCCTTATTATTTTATGCCATGTATCTTGGATGAGAGTTGGAGAAATAAGTGTACTGCAGATAGAGATATGTCAGATGAGCAGGTGAGAGCCTTTTTTGGTATATCAGAAGATTCTACAAATTGTATGTTGTGGACTTTTTTGGCACACGAGGTATATGCTATCCTTAAGAAAAATGAAAAGAAACATTTTGATATATTACAAAAAGAGTTAGTTTCATTTTTCTATGCTTTGTATCAAATGAAGGGTGAGAATGAAACGTGGTTGATAAATAAAGAAAAGGGGTTGTATGAAAAGTTAAAAGAACTTAATGTGACAAATGTATTGCAAATGATTCATGCCGATTCGCATAAGGAATTTGAAACTCGACTTCAGGAAACAGAGTTTCAAAAAAAACTAATGGATAGTTTGGTTTTTGTAAAAGGTTTTTTTGATGCAAAAGAATTTAATTTTTTATTGGGCAAAGAATGGATAGATCAAATAAAGGACAAACATTTATTAGTTGAATTTAGAGAGGATAACCAAGGAGAGGACGAAGAGATTGTAGAACCAGAAGTAATTGGACAATCAATAGAAAATGAAAATGTACATACTCAAGATGATGGGAAGGATAACCAAAATAAGGGAAGGAAAAAAGATATTGTTATATCTAAGGGGATAGTAACAATACTTGGTGATGTTTATCAGAACATAATGGGAGCTGTGAAAGAAAAATACATGTCTTATTACAATGAAACTGAGGAAACAGAGAAAAAAGGAATTAAGACAGACGGAGATATTCTTTGTTTTAAATTAGATAACATGAATGAAAACGATATTTTAACACTTCAAAAATGTCTTAAAGTAACAAAAGAGGGTTCTCTTACTGGCATTATTCAAAATGTAACGATACAAGACAAAATATCGGATTTATATGCTGTTATTTTGGATAAGTTAGAAGTTAATACATTAACAATTGTAGATACTTGCGGTTTGGATCATGTTGCAATTTGGAATGAAAAAGATTTGAAAAAACAAGTGGAGCGTCTTTATTCGGATTACGTCAAACAGTGGGAGATGGTGAAAGAAAATCAACAAAATCGGATGATGGAAACGGGAATTCTATATATGAAAAAACTGGATTCAGGGAAGCCAGATGAATTGAATTCAATACTTCCGATTGTAAGAAGAATTATACCTTCAACACCTATGTATTGTATGTTTTCCGGAATTGATATTTTTTATCGTACAGAACAGGAAGTTGAAAATATTTCTTGGAAAAAAGAAACTAAGAATTGCCCAAAGACTGTAAGATATATTTTGGAGAATGATATGGGTATGCAGGATATAGTGGATGTGAACGCTTATAAGGTACTGAGAAATAATCTGCTTCCGTTTTGTGGAGATGAGAAATTAGTGTATACAAAGTTTGCATATTATAGGAATAATGTTAATGCAGTGCGTAAACTGTTGACGTCAATAGCTATGAAGGAATCTAGCTCATTGGAAATCATAGATCAATCTTTTGTTGAGGAAATCGATCATGGGGAGTATAAAAAAGAAATAGAAGCAATTATTTATGAGATGTTTGATGCTGCATCATTACATTCAAGATATGTATGGTGGAATACCAAAAAGGCGGATATTAAAAGTTTTTTCGATAATGGAGTCTTGGGATATAAAAATACATATAATCATATGTTATATTTTCTGTTCCATAATGGATATCTGACGGCAATCCGTGAAAAAGGAGCTATATTGTTTGAAGAAGCAGAAAAAAAGGAAAAACATGTAAAATACAAGGCTGCGGTTATGGCAAGCCTTTACAATATGGAAAATCTATTTCTTGGCATTAACGAAAACTTGATTACGATGGAATTGGAGGATGGTGAAAAAAATAAATTTCGTCAGATAATTGAGAAAATGTATAAAGGAAGTGAATATAATCCTTTCAGTAAAGAGTATAAAGAAATTCTTACAAATGAATATATCAAATTGAACAGAGATAAAATTTTTGATAAAGTATTCAATTTTCAAAAGTATCTTGATGTAGAAGTAGAAGGAAAGAAAATTCTTAAGCATGTCACAGATTTTTTCAGGGAACAGTTTGTGAAACAGATGGAAATAGACAATAATCGCAAAGTGACATACTTGGTCAAAATGAATGAATCCTTCATGGAGGAATTAGATAATGTGAAAAAGGAATTTTGTGAGAAATATGGGGATAATGATTCTGAGGGGGAGGAAATGTTTGAAACATTTATGAGATATTATTTTTCGTCTAATAAGGGAAAATAGGCAAATAAGTACAGGTTAAGTGATAAAATAACTTTCAGTTCGCCCAAAATCGTTAGCTTAATAGATTAAATTAAAGAAGAATAATTTAAAATAAAATTATTTTTTATTTCTATTTTAATTTTACCTAAAAATGGTATACTAAATAAATCCACTTATTTATATGATAATAAGGAAATTGAATTTAGGTCAGCTCATGCAGAAGAAGTAAGAAAATACATTGGGGATAAAGAGTATAAATTATTATTCTTAACGGGAAATCCTGGAATAGGAAAAACAACTGCTATAATTAATTACTTAAAAGAAGAGGAAAGCTATATTTTTATGTATGTTAGTCCAAGAACACAAGTAAATAGAGATATTGAACAAAAATTTTTAAATAAAGAAGGGATTTTATATGATAATAATGCAGTTTATTTAACTGCAAATGGAAATGATGAAACCTTTTTAGATGGTAAGAAAGTTAATATAGTAAACTTTAACTCAAATACTCCAGATAAATATTCAAATATAGATGAACCAATAAAATTTCTAGATAATAAAAGAAAAAGAGATTTTTCAAAAAGTATAAATAGATTTAAAAGTAAAACATCTAAGGAATTTTGTGAAGCTGATAACAACAATTTAGGAGTATTAAATAGACTTACCAAAGCAGTTAATCATATAATAGACAATAATTTAAGTAATAAAATAATATCAACAGCAGCTGTACAATCTTTAAAATCAATTGCAGATGGCAAGACAACAGCAATTCATTTTAAAAATATATTTAATACTATAATAAATAGAACAACTGAAAGTATAAATTTAAATGAATTTGAAAAGTTTGCAAATAACTATAAAAATATTATTTTTATGATTGACGAAATAACAGGAGATGAAAGTGGAGTTGAATTTCTTCAAGAGCTTATAGGGATATTATTTAATAAATTATATAATAAGCTTCCAGATGAATATAAAGACAGAATAAATTTTAAAATTATTGTTGCAGATGCTTCAATTACAGATATCGAAGTAATAAAAAGTCATTTAAGTAATAGAGAAAGTGAAAGTAATAAAATATATTATAAGATTAAAGAAGATAAAGAGGAACAAGCTTTAGAGAGTAAAGAATTTTTATTTAGAAAAAAGTACAAATCAAGATATATTAATGCAAATTCATTCCCAGCTTCAAAATTAAAAATAGATTATAAATTATATATTAATGTTAAGGAGATAGATGAAAGGGATAAGCTTTTAGATGGTGATATTAGAAAGTATTTAAATGAAACTATTGCAATGGAAGCAATAGATTTAATTCTAAGTAAATCAGAAAAACAAGTAATAGTTTACATTCAAGATTTAAAAAGACTTGAGGAAGTAATTTTAAAGATAGGTTCTTGGTATAAAGAAAATAGAGGAAAAGAGTTTGTACTTGGAGAAGATTATATAAAAATAGATTCAAGTATATCAGAAGAAGAAAGGAAAAATATTTTTAAAGTAAAAGATAAAGTAAAGATAGTATTAATGACATCATCTGCAAGTAGAGGAATATCATTTCCTAATGCAACATCAATTCTTGTGGATATGCCTAAATTTGATATTGAAAAAAATATAATGGAAATATTACAGCTTATATATAGGGGAAGAGGAGATAAAAGAATTGATACAGAATTTAATAAATCTATAAGATTTTTTATTCAAGATACAATTTATTATAAAAAAGATAATGATTTAGATATAATAATTAAGGAAGCTACAATAAATATAATGACATTATTAATTATATTAAAGATTTCTATATTAACAAGAATTAAAGGAAGTGCAAAGCTAGGGAAAAATAATATTGCATTAGTACCTATTGGAGGAAAAGGTATAAGTGCTAATGAAGATATGTTTATAGAAAATACAAGTGCATTAATAAAAAATCTAAGAAAGGAGATAAATAAGGATCAATCAAAGGAAGGATTAAAAAAATATGTGATAACATTATGAAAATATTTAGTTCAATAAAAATTGAAACAGACAATTCTATATATAATATAGAACTAGACCAAATTAAAACTGAATTTTATAATGCATGGAAAGATGAAATTTTTAAATTAATAAACTTTAAGCCATTTCATAATACATATATATTAGGAGACTTAGCAATTTTTAAAGTGAAAAATCAAATAAATAGTTCTTCAAATTTAATTCGTGAAACTGTTATTAATGATAATGTAAGCGTAAAAAAATTTCTGCCTAGTTAATGAGTTTTTAACTTGCTAAAATTACAGATATAAATTTTAAAAAAGGAGTGAACTGTAATGGCAAG
>CACZYK010000075.1 GCA_902785295.1 uncultured Clostridium sp. | reverse complement strand
GTTAATTTAAAAGCATAGGATATATGAAATGCCTATGCTTTTAGAAAAAATTTAAAATTGATATCCCGAAGGGAGCGTGGCGCAGCCACTTTTTTATAATATTGAAAATTAGGTAGAAAAATTTTTATTTAGTGGTATATAATATAGGAAATAAGGAAATAATGAAAAATGAAAGGAGGAATTGTTACTAAAATAAATAGCAAAAAATTGCCTATATTTTAGTAGCATAATACAATTAGTGAACCTAGATAAATTAGAAGCTTCTATTAAAAATAGTTTTACCTACTCTCAAATGGCTAGAATTAACAAAGTAAAAAGAAAAATTTTTTCAATTATGGAAGGACACCCAGATGATTTTGAAACAAAGATATCAGGAGAAGTTGGTTCAGAAATCTCTAATGAAAAATATAAAGCATATTTATTTATAGATGATAATCGAAATAAGGTCCTATCAACCTATTGTGATTGTAAAGATTTTCACAATAATAATTATTATCGTGATGCATATATGTGTAAGCATTTAGGAGCTTTAATATTAAAATACATAGAATTAAAGAGAGAAGATATAAAAAAAGAAATACAAGATGGAAAAATGTATTTAGATTTAATAAAGCTTTTAGAAGATCCAAAACAAAAAGTTGATTTAGAAATATATATTTATGATGATTTTAAATATAATGAAAAAAGATATTTAGTAAATTTTAAAATTGGAACAATTAGAAAATATGTAATAAAAAATTTAAATGATTTTATAGAAGCAAAAAATAACTATAAGCTTCTTCATTTTGGAAAAGATTTTGAGTATCATTCATTAGTACACACATTTGATGATGAGGATGAAAAAATAATAAAGAAAATAGAAGAAGCTGTATATATTCAAGAAAAACTGATAGGAAGAAGTTTAACATTTAATGTGATTAAAGGTAAAAATTTAGTATTAAACTCTAGTACATTAAGAAACTTTTTGGAGTTATGTATACATAAAAGAATATGGTTTGAGGAAAAATGTGTTGATATAGTAAAAAGAGATATACCAATAAATTTTAAATTAAGAAGAAAAGATGAAAAACTTATTATGAGTGTTTCAAAGCAAATGCCGAAAGCTCTTACAACCAAAATGGATTTATTTATTGTTGATAACACAATATATCTTCCTAGTGCGAAACAAATTGAGCTAATTAGAACATTTTATAATCTTATATCAGGTGATATAAAAGAAATAGCATTTTCAAATGAAGATTCTAAAGATGTATTTAATATTTTAATACCAAAGTTAGAAGAAGTGTCTAAAGTAAGTATTGATAAAAGTATAGATATAGTAAGAGAAGAATTAAAAAGTGAATTTTATTTAGACATTAAAAGAGGAAAAGTTACTTTAGATGTTAAGTTAAAATATGGAGAAGAAGAAACTAATGTTTTTGAAGAAAAATCAAGCAAGATAATAATTAGAGATATAGAAAAAGAGAACAAAATATTAAGAGTAATAAAAGAAACAGGATTTGAAAATATAAAAAAATCATTCATATTTCAAGGTAATGATGAAAAACTTTATTTATTTTTAACTAAAGAATACAAAAAATTAGAAGAGTTAGGGGAGGTATTTTATTCTAATAAATTTAAAGAAAGGAAGCTATATAAAATACCTTCTATAAATGCCAATATTAAAGAAGAAAATGGATATCTAAATTTAACATTTGATATAGAAAATGTAAGTAAAGATGAATATAAAAAAATAATTAATGCAATTAAAGATAGAAGAAAGTTTTTTAAGCTTAAGGATGATAGTTTTCTTAATTTAGAAGGAAATGAGATTAATGAATTTTTAACAATGATAGATAATATTTCATCAGGTGAAAAAGATATACAAAATTTAAAATTACATAAAAATAAAGCTGTTATGCTTGAAGAATATTTAAAAGTAGATTCATTAAAATTTGTAAAGGGTAAGGAATTAGTAGATGAAATAATAGATAAACTTAAAAATGTTAATGAAAAAGATTATGATATAGCTAAAAATTTAAATGCAGTTTTAAGAGAATATCAAGTTGAAGGTTTTAAATGGTTTAAAAATTTAAGTTATCTAGGATTTGGTGGAGTTTTAGCAGATGAAATGGGTCTTGGAAAGACTATTCAAACCATAGCCTTTTTATTATCAGAAGAAGGAAAAAAGTCTCTAATAATAACACCAACATCATTAATTTATAATTGGAAAAATGAATTTGAAAGATTTGCACCTTCTCTAAAAATAGCATTAGTTCATGAAAATAAAAGTGAACGTTTTAAAATAATATCAGAGATGAATGATTATGATGTTTTATTAACTACTTATGGTACACTTAGAAATGATAAAGAAAATTATGAAAACATTACGTTTGATTATTGTATAATAGATGAAGGACAACATATTAAAAATTCAGTAGCTCAAAGTACTAAAGCAGTAAAGGATATTAATGCAAGAGTTAAGTTTGCTTTAACAGGAACACCTATTGAAAATAACTTATTAGAGCTTTGGAGTATATTTGATTTTGTAATGCCAGGGTATTTATATAATGGAACAATATTTAAGAAAAAATTTATTGATAGTGAAAATTCTATAAAGGAGCTTCAAAAATATATAAAACCTTTTATGCTTAGAAGATTAAAAAAAGATGTTATAAAAGAACTTCCAGAAAAGATAGAAAAGAGGTATTATGTAGACCTAACTAATGAACAGAAAAAGATATATGGAGTTTTTGTTAAAGATATTAAAAGAAAAATAGAAGAGTCTAGCTTTTTAGAAAATAAAATAACTATATTTTCTTATCTTACAAAGCTTAGACAATTATGTTTAGACCCTTCTGTCATAATAGAAAATTATGAAGGGGGAAGTGGTAAAATAGATTGTGCAATAGATATTATAAAAGAAAATATAGAAGAACATCCAAAAATAATTTTATTTTCTCAATTTACTTCTGTCTTAAATAATATAAAGAAAAGCTTTGAAAAAAATGACATAGAATATATATATTTAGATGGAAATACAAATGCAAAGCAAAGAATTAGTATTGTAAATGAATTTAATGAAAGTAAAAAGAAACTTGTATTTTTGATTTCATTAAAAGCTGGAGGAACAGGCTTAAATTTAACAAGTGCAGATATTGTAATTCATTTTGACCCATGGTGGAATCCTTCTATAGAAGAACAAGCAACAGATAGAACTCATAGAATTGGACAAAAAAATGTAGTACAAGTATTTAAGCTTGTAGCAGAAGGGACAATAGAAGAAAAAATATTAAAGCTTCAAGATGAAAAGAAAAGTCTTATAAATGATGTAATGAATGAAGATTATAAAAGTGGAAATGTATTAGGAACTTTGTCAGAGGAGGAAATAAAACAATTACTATTATAAATTTAAATAATTGTGTAAAACTTAAAATATAATGATTTGACTTTATAAAATCAATTGCAGCAATGCTTTAATTAAAAAAAATCAACTTTGGTTATACTTTTTTGTGTTATTATAAAGAAAAATAGGAGGTATAACAATGGATGTTGATGGTTATGTAGAATTTCTAAAGAGTCAAGGTCTAAGTGTGAAGGGTATTGCGACTAGAAAGTCTAAGGCAAATGATATAGAGAAAATTACAGGTAAGGATTTGGATATTATTGTGGCTGATGATGAGTTGATGTATCAGACAATTTTGTTATTGCAAGGAGTTGATGATTCAGCACACACACCAAGGCAAAATGCTTTGAGAAAATATTATACTTTTATAAATGGCAGAGAATTTCCAAGAATTTGTGAGTATGAGAGAAAAAGAAAATAATATTATGGTGATAGCACATTAGATTTAGTCCTTTTGTTATAAACAGACTTTATGACATGATGGTGCATTTTTTTGATTTTAATACCTTATTATTTAAAATAAAAAATGTGTTGACAAAATAAACCCATATATGATAATATTTCATCAGTGAAAGAAATATTAAAGTCTATGATAAGAAGTAGTAAATAATAGAGTTTAATTCCAGAGAGTTTGGGGTAGTGCGAGCCAAATGTTGTAGCTATTATTGAATGGGTCTTAGAGATAACACTAGGAAATTATAGTATTGGTGTTCGGGAGTCTACCGTTAAAAAGATAGGGTATTTATTGTACCTGATAAAGAATATGTAATTTAGGTGGCATAGCGGAATTTTAACATTTCGTCCTTATAGGATGAAGTGTTTTTATATTATTAAGAAATCATAACAGTTGCTAAGTTGCAAATAGCTTGTTAAGCTTAATTATTTTGTATTTTAATTTTAAGATTACATATAAAAATGGGTGGCACCACAAGTCACTTTGTCCCATTGTGAGGATGAAGTGGCTTTTTTGTTTGAATAACAATATTAAATCATGGCTTTTATATAGGGAGGTAAAATAAATGATAAATATTTCAGAAATGGAATTTAACCAAAAAAAGAAAGATAATAAAGTATTTTCTTTAATAAGTGAGTTTAGAGGTGATGAATTAACACCAATAACAATATTTGAAGGTTTTAAAGGAAAAAATAGATTTATATTAGAAGGTGGAAGTAAAGAAAATCGTTTTGGAAGATATTCATTCTTAGGAGAAAATTCATATAAAGAAATAGTAGGAAACGAACTTGATGATATAAAAAAGGTAAAAGAAGAGATAAAGGTTGATTTTGAATATGAAAGTAATCCATTCCCTTTTAAAGGTGGAGCTATTGGTTATATGGGTTATGATACAGCTGCATTTTATGAAAAAAGATTAAATTTTGTAAATGAAGATGATATAAAAGCTCCTATTGTAAGATTTAATTTTTATAAAAGATACATATGTTATGACCATTTTACTCATAAGGTTTATGTGGTAGATAATGTTTTTCCAGATGATAAAAAGGAATATAAAGAGTTAATAGAAGAGCAAAAAAATTATTTTATATCTCTTCTTCAAAAGCCATATGTATTTGAAAGTGTTGAAAAGGGTAATCCAGTAAACTTTAAGTTTGCAACAAGCAGAGAAAAGTTTATAGAAAATGTAAAACAAGCTAAAGAGTACATAAAAGCAGGAGATATATTTCAAGTTGTTTTATCTCAAAGAATGTATTGTGAAACAGAAAAAACACCTTTTGAGATTTATAGAAATTTAAGAGCAGAAAATCCTTCTCCATATATGTATTTTATTGATTATGAAGATTATCAAGTAGTTGGTTCCTCTCCAGAAAGTCTTGTATCTTTAAAGGGAAAAGAAGTTATAACAAATCCAATAGCAGGAACAAGAAAAAGAGGAGCAACAGAGGAAGAGGATAGAAACCTTGAAACTGAGCTTATGGCAGATATAAAGGAAAGAGCAGAACATGTAATGCTTGTGGACTTAGGACGTAATGATATAGGTAAAGTAAGTAAAATAGGAACAGTTGAAGTAAAAGATTTTATGAAGGTTGAAAGATTTTCACATGTTATGCATATTACAAGCCAAGTTGTTGGAGAAATTGAGGAAGGAAAGGATGCTTTTGATGCATTAACAGCGTGTCTTCCAGCAGGTACTGTTTCAGGAGCACCAAAAATAAGAGCAATGGAAATTATTGAAGAGCTTGAAGATGTTAAGAGAGGAGTTTATTCAGGAACAGTTGGATATTTCTCTTATGGAGGAGATATGGACATGTGTATTGCAATAAGAACATTTGTTATAAAAGGAAAAACAGCTTATCTTCAAGCAGGTGCAGGAATAGTATATGATTCAGTTCCTGAAAAAGAATTTGAGGAAATTCAAAATAAATTATTAGCATTAAAGGAGGCATTAAGATAATGATAGCTTTAATAGATAATTATGACTCATTTACATATAATCTTTATCAATACATAGGAGAATTTGATGAGGTAAAAATATTTAGAAATGATGAAATAACAGTTGAAGAGCTTAAAAAACTTAAACCTAATGGAATAGTTATTTCACCAGGACCTGGAAGACCGGAAGATTCAGGAGAGTCAATAAATATAATAAAAAGTTTTGGAGATGATATACCAGTCCTTGGAATATGCTTAGGACATCAAGCAATAGCAGTAGCTTTTGGAGGAAATGTGGTAAGAGCAAAGGAAATATTTCATGGTAAAAGCTCAATAATACAAGTAAAGGGAAATGATATTTTTGAAGGAATTTCAAGAAAGATTGAGATTATGAGATATCATTCATTAGTTGTAGAAAGAACCTCTCTTCCTAAAGAACTTGAAGTAATTGGAGAAACTGTTGATGACCATGTAATAATGGCAATTAAACATAGAACTAAAAAAATATATGGATTACAATTTCACCCTGAATCTGTATTTACACCAAAAGGAAAAAGAATGATAAGAAATTTTGTGGAGGGTATATGTTATGGAAATTAAAGAAGCAATAAAAAAGGTAATAGCAAGAGAAGACTTAACAGCTGATGAAATGGCTGATGTTATGAATGAAATAATGAGTGGAACTACAACTTCTGCACAAAAAGGTGGATTTTTAGTTGGATTAAAGGCTAAAGGAGAAACACCAGAAGAACTTTTAGGAGCTGCAAAGGCTTTAAGAAGTCATACTTTAAAGATAGATATTAAAGATAAAGAACATTTAATAGACTGTTGTGGAACTGGAGGAGATGGAGCAAAGACCTTTAATATTTCAACAGCAGTAGCAATAGTTTTAGCTTCAGGTGGAGTTAAGGTCGCAAAGCATGGAAATAGGGCAGTTTCAAGTAAAAGTGGAAGCCTTGATGTACTTCAAGCACTAAGCATAAAAACTGACTATTCAAAAGAAGAAAGTGAAAAAATATTAGAAGAAAAAGGAATGGTATTTTTACTTGCACCTTCTTATAATGGTGGAATGAAAAATGTAGGAAAAGAAAGAGGAGAGCTTGGAACAAGAACAATATTTAATATGCTTGGACCACTTTTAAATCCAGCACCACTTACAGGACAACTTATGGGCGTTTATGATGAAACCTTAATTGATGCTGTAGGAAGTGTTTTATTAGAACTTGGACTTGATAGAGCTTTAGTTGTTCATGGAAATGATGGATTAGATGAATTAACAACAACTACAACTTCAACAGTTTGTGAGCTTAAAGATGGAAAACTTAGAAAGTTTACTTTAGACCCAAAAGATTATGGAATTCCTTATGCAGATATAAAAGATATTGCAGGGGGAGAAGCAGAAGAAAATGCTAAGATAATAATAGATATATTAAATGGAAAGAAAGGACCTCAAAGAGATATAGTAGTTTTAAATGCAGGAGCAGGATTCTTTGCAGGAAAAATTACAGATTCTATAGAAGAAGGAATAGCTTTAGCAAATAAACTATTAGATGATGGAACTGTATTAGCTAAGTACAATGAATTGAAGGAAGCATAGTTCTTATTAGGTAAACTTGGTTCAAAAATATCAGTTTTCTTATGTTATTCGGTTGTTCCGTCGACAGGCTCCAAGTCACTACCTCATAAAATAAGAAAACTGATATTTTACTAAACAAGTGAATATAAAAAAAGCTTGTATGTTTAAGTACAAAGATACTTTTTTTATTGACAGGCTCCAAGTCGCGTCTTCGCAAAATAGGAAAAGCATCTTTGAATAAATAAAAAATATCAAATTTCTTATGATTAAAAGGAAGCTAGTATTGATAGGCTCCAAGTCACTACCTCATAAAATAAGAAAACTGATATTTTACTAAACAAGTGAATGTAAAAAAAGCTTGTATGTTTAAGTACAAAGATACTTTTTTTATTGACAGGCTCCAAGTCGCGTCTTCGCAAAATAGGAAAAGTAGCTTTGAATAAATGAAAAATATCAAGTTTCTTATGATTAAATGGAAGTAAGTATTTACAGGCTCCAAGTCACTACCTCATAAAATAAGAAAATGGATATTTTATCAAACAAATGAACATAATAAAAAAATGAAAATTATCTTTTAATAGAAAAATAGGCAAAAAGAAAAGGGGAGAAAAAGTTGATACTTGATAGGATTGTTGCTGAGAAGAGGAAGAGGGTTGAGGAGAGGAAGAGGTTAGTTCCTTTAGAAGAGGTAAAGAGGCAAGCTGAGGCTCTTATTGAAGGGACTGAGGAGAATAAGTTTAAGAATGCTTTAAAAAAGCCTGGGCTTTCTGTTATTGGTGAGTATAAGAAGGCTTCTCCTTCTAAGGGGTTAATTCTTCCTGATTTTAATGTAGAGGAGATTGAGAAGCTTTATAGAGAGCTTGGAATTGATGCTTTTTCAGTTTTAACAGAGGAGGATTTCTTTCAAGGAAGTGATGAGAATTTAAAGAAGGTAAAATCTTTAAGTGATACTCCAATTCTTAGAAAGGATTTTATAATTGATTTTTATCAAATTTATGAAGCTAAGGTTTTAGGGGCTTCTGGAATACTTCTTATAGTTGCAGAGCTTAAAGAAAGGCTTAAAGAATTTTATGATGAGTGTGTAAAATTTAAGCTTGAGCCTTTAATAGAGGTTCATAATAAGGAAGAGTTAGATATAGCCTTAGAAGCTGGAGGAGAAATAATAGGAATAAATAATAGAAATTTAAAAACTTTTGTAACAACTTTAGATATTACAAAGGATTTAATAAAATATGTTCCAAAGAATAAGGTTATTGTATCTGAAAGTGGAATGCATACTGTAGATTTTAAAGAGGAATTTAAAAAATTTAAGGGTGAGTAATATGCTTATAAAAATATGTGGTATAACAACTCTTGAAGAGATAGATTATATTAATGAATTAAAGCCTGATTACATAGGATTTGTTTTTGCAGAAAGTAAGAGAAAAGTAAACATAGAAAATGGAAAAGAACTTTTAAAAGCACTAGATAAAGATATAAAATCTGTGGGAGTATTTAGAAATAACTCAAAAGAGTATATAATAGAGGTTGTGAAAAACTTACCATTAGATATAATTCAGCTTCATGGAGATGAAGATAATGATTTTATAGATTATTTAAAAGATAAAACAAATTGTGAAATATGGAAGGCAGTAGGAATTAAAAGTAAAGATGATTTAATTAAGGCAAATGACTTTAATGTAGAAACTTTACTTTTAGATGGAAGTAATCCAGGAAGTGGAGAATTATTTCCTTGGAAATATTTAAAAGAAATAAATGTTAACAAAAAGTTTTTTATAGCTGGAGGAATAAATGAAGAAAATGTATTAGAAGCTATGGAAAATGTAAAACCACATGGTATTGATACTTCTTCAGGAGTTGAAACTATAGAAAATGGTATAAGAAAAAAAGACAAAGAAAAAATAAAAAGATTAATAAATGAAGTGAGGGAATATAATGAAAGGAAGATTTAACCAATTTGGTGGACAATACGTTCCAGAGACATTAATGAATGCATTACAAGAATTAGAGGAAGACATTTATGGATGAATATAAATATTACTTAAAAGAATATGTTGGAAGACCAAGCACCTTAGATTTTGCAGAAAACATGACTGAAGATTTAGGAGGAGCTAAGATATATTTAAAGAGAGAAGATTTAAATCATACAGGAGCTCACAAAATAAATAATGCAATAGGACAAGTTCTTTTAGCAAAAAGAATGGGTAAAAAGAAAATAGTAGCAGAAACAGGAGCAGGACAACATGGAGTTGCAACAGCTACAGTAGCTGCAAAATTTAAAATGGAATGTAAAATATTTATGGGTGAAGAAGATATAAAAAGACAAGCCTTAAATGTTAAAAAGATGGAGCTTTTAGGAGCAGAAGTAGTGCCTGTAAAAAGTGGTAACAGAACATTAAAAGATGCTGTAAATGAGGTTATAAGATACTGGGTTACTAATGTTGAAGATACATATTATGTAATGGGGACAGCAGCAGGTCCACATCCATATCCAGTAATGGTTAAAGAATTCCAAAGAGTTATTGGAGATGAAGCAAAAGCACAATGCTTAGAAAAGGAAGGAAAGCTTCCAACAGCAGTAATAGCACCAGTTGGAGGAGGAAGTAATGCAATAGGAATATTTGCTCCATTTATAGAAGAAAAAGATGTAAAACTTATTGGAGTTGAGGCAGCTGGTCTTGGAATAGAAACAGGAATGCATGGAGCAGCTTTACAATCAAAAACTCCTGGAGTTTTGCATGGAATGATGAGTTATGTTTTAAAAGATGATGATGGACAAATTAAAGAAGCTTATTCAATATCAGCAGGACTTGATTATCCATCAGTTGGTCCAGAACATGCATATCTTTGTGATACAGGTAGAGCACAATATGTGGCTATAACAGATGATGAAGCAATGGAAGCACTTCTTTACTTAACAAAAGTAGAAGGAATAATTCCAGCAATAGAATCTGCCCATGCAGTAGCTTATGCTAAAAAATATGCAAAAACTCTTTCAAAGGATGATATTGTTATTGTAAATATCTCAGGAAGAGGAGATAAGGACATGGACACTATATTAAAATACTTAGAGGAGCACAAGTAATATGAATAGAATAGACAAAGTTTTTAATAAATTAAAAGAAGAAAATAAAAAAGCATTAATTCCATTTATATCAAATGGAGACCCTAGCTTAGAAAAGACAGTAAAAACAATTTTAAAGCTTGAAAAAAAGGGAGCAAATATTGTAGAAATAGGAATTCCATTTTCAGACCCACTAGCAGATGGACCAGTAATACAAGAAAGTTATATAAGAGCCTTAAAGGGTGGAGTTAAGGTTAAGGATGTTTTTAAAGTAGGTAAAGATGTAAGAGAAGCAAGTGAAATTCCATTAGTTATAATGGTATATTATAATTTAATATTTAACTATGGAGTTGATAAATTCCTAGAAGATGCAGGAGAAGCTGGTTTTGATGGACTTATAGTTCCAGATATCCCTCTTGAAGAAAGAGCAGAATTAAAAGAAAAGACAGAGAAAAATGGATTATATCTAATACCTTTAGTAGCCCCAACTTCTCATGATAGAATAAAGAAAATAATAACAGGAACTAAAGGCTTTGTTTATTGTGTATCTTCAACAGGTACAACAGGAGAAAGGACAAGTTTTAGAGCAGATTTAACTGAATATTTAAATACAGTAAAGTCTAATACAGAAGTTCCAATATGTCTAGGTTTTGGAATATCTTCAAGAGAAGCAGTTAAGGAATTAAAAGGATACTGTGATGGAGTAATTGTAGGTAGTGCAGTTGTAAGAAGACTTCATGAAGATAGAAAAGAAGCTTTTAAATTCGTAGAAGGTCTTAGAGAAGAGTTAGATAAATAATTGAAAGGTGATGAGAATTTCATATGCCACATGTTAATATAAAGCTTTATCCAGGAAGAAGCGAAGAAGTAAAAAAAGAATTAGCAAACAAAATTGCAAAAGTAGTTTCAGAAGTGGCAGGTACTTCTCTTGGAAGTATTTCAGTTGCAATTGAAGAAATAGAAAAAGAAAATTGGATGAAGGATGTATATGAAAAAGATATAATAGAAAAAAGAGAACTATTATATAAAGAACCAGAATATTAAAATTTAAAAGAAGGGCTGTTGCATCAAGAAATATTAATATAATATATAGTACTTTGCTAAGTAACTAGTCACTATATATTGTTATGAAATTTCTTTGTGCGACAGTCCCTTCTTATTTTTTTAGTTGGTGATTAGTTTTCAGAAATCTGATAATAATATATAATAGAAAAAAAGATGAATTTAAAAATATAAAAGTGGAGCAAAAAATGAAAGAAACAGATTTAACAAAAGGCAAAGTTATAAGAGTTATAGCTTCTCTTGCATTACCTATAATGGGAAGTTCTTTTCTTCAATTTACATATAATTTAATTGATATGATTTGGGTTGGAAGGCTTGGAAGTGATGCTGTAGCAAGTATAGGCTCATCAAGTTTATTTGTAAATATAGGATATGCTATAAATGCTTTAGTTGTTATAGGAACTGGAATAAAGGTATCTCATGCAATTGGAAAAAGGAACAATAGAGAAGTAGATGAATATATAAATTCAGGAATAATAATTAATACAATAATAGGAATAATATTTTCACTTATATTAATTTTATTTGGTAAAGCTCTTATAGGATTTTTAAACCTTAAAAGCTATCAGGTTGAAAAAGATGCTTATTTGTATTTAGCTATAAGTGCACCTATTTTATTTTTTAATTTTTTCAATCTATTATATACAAGAATATTAGGAAGTTTTGGAAATAATAAATTAGCATTTAAAATTAATGCAATAGGGGTAATAATAAATATAATACTTGACCCTATAGCTATTTATATTTTAAATTTAGGTGTTCTAGGAGCAGCTCTTAGTACCCTTTTTGCAAACATTTTAATTTTTATTTTATTAAAGATAAAATCTAATGGTACATTAAATTATAAAAGAAATGTAAATATAGATAAAAATAAAATAATAGAAATTATAAAGCTTGGCTTTCCAATGGCTTTTCAAAGAGTTTTATTTACCATAATAAATATACTTCTTGCAAAAATAATAGCAATTTTTGGAGCAAATGCAATAGCAGCACAAAAGATAGGGGTACAAATAGAATCTATAACTTATATGATAATTGGAGGTTTTAATGGAGCTGTTGCAAGTTTCACAGGACAAAACTTTGGAGCAAAAAAATATGAAAGAATAAAAGAAGGATATACTTCTTCATTAAAAATAGGAATAATATATGCACTTTTTACTGCCATTTTATTTATATTTTTAAATAGACCTATAATCATGCTTTTTATAAAAGAAGAAGAAACAATACATATAGCCTCTTCATATTTAAAGGCAGTAGCTTTTTCAGAAATATTTAGTGCAATAGAAATGATATCAAATGGTTTATTTACAGGTATAGGAAAGCCTAAAATTCCAGCTATAATAAGCATTGTATTTACTAGCCTTAGAATTCCATTATCTTTAATATTAATAAAACCATATGGAATAAATGGAGTTTGGTTAAGTATTGCTATATCAAGTGCTTTAAAAGGAATTATTGCTTATTTAGTTTATTATATAAAATTAGCAAATTGTACATCATATAATGAATAGAAATATTAGAATCTATAAAAGTAGAGAATTTTAATAAAATTTATATATAAAAATTAATTTAAAATGGAGGAATAAAAAATGGAAACAAGAACTGAAAGAATAGAAAATATGGCAGGAGGAAAAGGTCATGCTATAGTAAAACACATACTAGGAAAGGAACAATTTGATGGAAAAGCAAGATTATATGCAGAAGTTACATTAGAACCAGGATGTTCAGTAGGATATCATGAACATCATAATGAAAGTGAAACATATTATATTTTATCTGGAGAAGGACAATATAATGATAATGGTACAATAAGGACAGTAAAAAAAGGAGAGGTTACATTTACAGGAAGTGGTTTTGGACATGGAATGGAAAATGTAAGCAATGAAAACTTGGTATTTATAGGATTGATTCTTTTAGGAGATAAATAAAACTGTAATTATTTAAATTTATAATTATTAATAACAAAAACTTCTTGAAGAATAAAGAGGTGAAGAAAATGACAGTCTATTTAAATACAAATACACCATTAGAGAATTTTAAAGAATTATTTAATGAAGAATATTTTGTAGATAAATCTATGATTTTAGAAAAATTAAATAAACAGATATCTTCAAAGGGAAAATATATTTGTATAACTAAGCCAAGAAGATTTGGAAAATCATCAATAGCAGATATGCTTGGAGCATATTATTCTAAGGCATTTGATAGTAAAAATATTTTTGATAATCTTAATATTTCAAAAAGTGAAAGTTATGAGGAAAATATAAATAAATATAATGTTATAAATATTTCTTTTAATAAGATACCTGAAAAATGTAGTAATTATTCAGATTATATAGGAATGATAATTACTTCATTAATCGACGATATAACAGAAGTTTTTCAAAAGGTAAAAACTAAAAAATATTTTACAATAGGAGATATGCTTTTATCAACTAATGAAAAATTTGTCTTTATACTTGATGAATGGGATTATATTTTTAGTCATAATCTTTTTGAAGAACATCAAAATGATTTTTTAGAATTTTTAAGAAATCTTTTAAAAGATAAGCCTTATGTAGCACTTGCTTATATGACAGGAGTTTTGCCAATTAAAAAATATTCAGAAGGTTCAGCACTTAATATGTTTAGGGAATATACTATGCTTAATGATAGAATATATGCAGATTATTTTGGATTTACAGAAAATGAAGTAAAAAGATTATGTTACAAAAATGGAAATATGGATTATGAAGAAATTAAAGAATGGTATAATGGTTACATTACAAATAAAGGAAATAATATTTATAATCCACGTTCAGTTATATGTGCATTAAGTGATGAATATTGTCAAAGTTACTGGACCAGTACAGGTGCTATGGATGAAGTGTTGTATTATTTAAAATATAACATAGCAGAAGTAAGAGATGATGTAATTGAAATGGTGTCAGGAAATTCAATAGATATTATTCTTGAGGAAGAATATAGAGCAGGACAGAAAAATTTAGAAACAAGAGAAGAAATATATTCAGCTATGGTTATTTATGGATTTTTATCATATTATGATGGAACATTAAAAATACCTAATAAAGAATTAATGAAAGAATTTGAAAAAGCTTTAAGAGATGAATCCTTTGGAAAAGTTATGGATATTGTAAAAAATGATATAGCTTTTATATTAGAACTAAAAAAGAATAGCACACCAGATGAAGCTATAAAACAAATAAAAGAAAAGAAATATGCTCAAAAATTTATACAAGAAAATGAAGGCAAAAAAATATTAGCAATTGCAATATGCTATAATTCTAAAAGTAAAGACCATGAATGTAAGATAGAAGAATTGTCATAAAAAATAAATGTTAAAATATTTAAAATAAGAATAAATAAAAAATATAAATTCATATAATTTTGCTTGATTAATATAAAATTCGCAATAAAATTACATATAATATCAATAAATACAAAAATCTTGATATTATATGTGTAATCAGTTATACTAATAGTATAGAAAATTCAACATTAGTACAATCCGTAAATAGAAAAGGAATCAATTAATACAAAGTCACAAGCTATTTCTGATAATATATATCAAAGTATCAATGTTTTTATGAAAAATGTATTAGATAATTTAATAGTAAAGGTATAGGTAAAAATTAAGGAGACAAAAATAATGAAAGAAAATAAAAAAGTTATATTTTGTAATATAGCATGGATGAAATATTACTTAGGAGAATCAGAAGATGATAAGCCAATAAATGGTGGAGAATATGTAAAAAAGTATGGTGAAGCTGTAGAAGCTACAAATTTTGTTGATTACAATCATTATTGTTATGGTTTTGTAAGATTTAATGGAGGACAGATTCATATAGAAAGATGTGATAAAGAATATAGTAATCAAGAACAAATAAATAATATTACTGTTATATGGGTTGCTTCTGATGGAAAGAAAAAAAGTAGAATAGTAGGATGGTATAGAAATGCAACAGTATATCGTTATGAGCAATGTAAAGAAGAATCTTCACTAGGAGGTTTAGATATTTATTATAGCATTAAGGCAAAATCTAAAGATTGCTATTTATTGCCAGAAGAAAACAGAACATTTATTGTTCCAAGGGCAAGTAGAGAAGGAGCTGGTAAAGGAATGGGACAATCACCTATTTGGTTTGCAGATTCTGAATATGCTCAAAATGAATATATTCCAAAAGTTTTAGAATATATAGATTCTTATGATGGTGAGTATATTAATAAATATATATATAGATTTTTATGATGGTGAGTATATTAATTTTTTCAATTAGGGTGATATCATGGAGAAAAAAATTGAAGTAACATATGCTGGAACTATAAAAGTTATAAAATCAAATAATTTTAGAACTTTATATGAACATCAGAAAGAAGCAATTAAGCAAATGGATCAAATTGATAAAAAGGATAATTTTAGTTCATTATTAGTTTTACCAACTGGAGGTGGAAAAACAGTTACAGCAGTAATATGGATATTGAGAAAAGCCATAAATCAAAAGAAAAAGGTTTTGTGGATAGCTCATAGACATTTATTATTAGAACAGGCTGCAGATACCTTTCAAAGAAAATCATTTTTGGAATATCTTCCTAATATAAATTCATTTAATTACAGAATTATATCAGGAAAGCATGATAGACCAATAAATATTAGAGATACAGATGATGTATTAATAGTAAGTAAGGATAGTATTAATAGGAATATCAATATTTTAGATTCGTGGCTTAAAAATCAAAAAGATATTTATATTATTATTGATGAAGCACATCATGCAATAGCAAAAACTTATAGAAAAGTAATTAATTATGTAAATGAAAAGGTAAGTAATTGTAAGCTTTTAGGGTTAACTGCTACTCCTTTTAGAACAAATAGTAATGAAAGAGGATTACTTGCTAAGATATTTAAGGATGGTATAGTATATAAAATTGATCTTAAGGAACTTATAAAGAAAGGAATACTTTCTGTTCCTATTTTTGAAGAATGCAAGACTTCAGTAAAATTAGGTGATGGAATAGGAATTAAGACACTAAAAAATATACAACAATTAGATAATCTTCCAGATGACATTGCAGATTATATTGCTCAAAATAAAGAACGTAATAATATAATAGTAAAAAGGTTCTTAGAAAACAAAGAAAAATATGGGAAAACATTAATATTTGCAGTAAATAGAATACATGCTTTTGCTTTAAAAGGACTTTTTGCTAAAAATGGAATTCATGCTGAAGTAGTTGTTTCAGGAACTAAGGCTGAATTTATAGGCATTGATATATCAAACAAAGAAAATGAAAGAAATATAAATGATTATAAATTAGGAAAAATTGATGTATTAATTAATGTTAATATTCTTACAGAAGGAGTAGACCTTCCAGAAACAAAAACAGTATTCTTAACAAGACCAACAGTATCAAGTATATTAATGACTCAAATGATTGGAAGAGCATTAAGAGGGGAAAAAGCAGGTGGCACAAAAGAAGCATATATAGTGAGCTTTATTGATGATTGGAAAGAAAAAATTGCATGGGTAAATCCAAAATTACTTTTGGAAGATGAGTCAGAATTTGAAGATAGAAATAGTAATTATAAGAAAAGAAACTTAAGATTAATATCTATTTCAATTATTGAACAATTTGCCAAGATAGTTGATGATACTATAGATACATCAAAACTTGAAAATATTGATTTTATAGAGAGAATACCTATTGGTATGTATTTATTTTCATATATAGATGATAATAAAATTGAGTGTAATCATCAGGTAATCGTATATAATAGTACAAAAGAACAATATGATAAGTTTATAAATGATTTGTCATATATATTTGAGAAGTTTAAAGTATATGATGAAATAATTAATGATAAGAAAGTAAATAAAATGGTAGAGTATATTCATAATACATATTTTATCAAAGAGGTTATTCCTTCATATGATAGTGAGGATATCATAAATATTTTAAAATATTATGCTCAGAAAGAATGTATACCAACATTTGTACCTTTTGATGAAACTTATAGAGAAAAGCTTGATTTAGGATTTATGGCATCTGAAATAATAAAAAATAATATGAGGCGTTCAGAACTTAATGAATATATAGATAATATTTGGAATGATGATGATGGTGTTGTTAGAACATATTTTGGCAAGAAATATTATTTTAGAAGTCAACTTGGTATTGAAATACGAAAGTTATTGAGAAAAGAAAAAATTAATAAGTTTAATAAAAGTAATGTTGAATATGAAAAAAGAGAATTAAGTAAGCTTACACTTGATGAAATTTTAAAAATAGATTATAAATACGGAAGAGAAATTAAAGAAAATATATTTTCTAATTATCAAAAGAAAGATGGTAATTATTATTGCAAAAATTGTGGATTTAAATCAAAATTCAAATCGGATTTTCAAATTGACCATATAAAACCAATGGCAAAGGGTGGAAGAACTATTGTAAGCAATTTGCAACTCTTATGTGTGACTTGTAATATGAAAAAAGGAGATAAATATGATGAATAGTTATTTATATAAGCCTAAAGATTTAGCATGGCTTTTTGAAAACAGTAATTTTTATCTTAAATATGAAAATGAGGTACTTGATGATATATATAACAAAAGAAGTTATTTATTACCAGAAGAATATAAGTATGACAGGAATAAATTTGAAAAGGATATATATGATATAATTTATAAAAATGATAAAGATATATCCTTGGAAATTGGTGGAGTTAATAGTGATTTAGATGATATAGGAAGTTCTTTTTGTGTTAAATATGATGAAGAGGATGAAGATAGTATTGAATGTTTTTTTTATTGTACTTTTCTAAAACTTTTTTATGATCCAAATTTTAAATTAAAGAAGATAAAGCTTAGAAGTCTTTTAGAAAAATTTAATTATAAAAAAAGAACAAGTAAGATTGTTGAAAAAATTAATAATTTATTGAAAGAATTAGGAATGGAAATTTATGTGAAAAATCGTCAAAATTTTGATATAAGTAGTATTAATCTTGATGATTTTATTATTATAAAATTAAAAAAAGGGTATTGTTTATAAATTTTTATAGAAACTAAAGTATTATAAGGCTACCAAAATCTATTTTTATACTATCAGGAAATTATATATTTTGAAAACTGTGGATAACTTGCTAAGTTAATAATAAAGCTTAATAAAAGAAAGAAGTTTAAGAATTTCCTTTCATTTATGGTTATAACCCTAAAAAGTATTGAATATTTATATGTTATATTAATATAATATATATGAGGTGATTATATGTTTAAAAGAGAACTTTATATAAAAAAAATCAGACCATATATAATAAGTAAATAAATTAAAAGAAATAAAATATATTAAATAAATTTAATAAAAACTATTTACAAATTACCTCACTTAAGTTAATCTAGTCGTAGGAGGTGATTTTTTTATGAAATCAAAAGAAGTGTTAGCGTTATTGAGAGTAACTAGACCTACACTAACTAAAT
>CACZYK010000074.1 GCA_902785295.1 uncultured Clostridium sp. | reverse complement strand
CATCAATAAATGAAATTTTTGAAACATTAAAGTTAGCTTAGAATCCTACTTTTTATTTAACTGTAAAATTTTGTAATTGAAAACGCACAATTATAGTAATTAAAAAATGAATGGTAGAAAATGGAGGGAGTGCAAAAATGGTAGAAACAGTAGTTTCAGTTGGTCTTCCTGTTGATGAAAAAATGGATATTAAAAAAAATAGAATTAAGCCAGACACATTAACAGGAAAAGAAAAAAGAATTTGTTTTGTAACAGGAACTCATGGTGATGAGCTTGAGGGACAATATGTATGTTACCAAATGAATAAGATAATAAATGAAAATAAACAATATTTAAAAGGTATTGTTGATATATATCCAGCCTTAAATCCTTTAGGAATAGATTCTATAAGCAGAGGAATTCCAATGTTTGATTTGGATATGAATAGAATTTTCCCAGGAGACAAAGAAGGAGCAATGCCAGAATATGTGGCATCAAAGATAATTGAAGATATAAAAGGGGCAGATATGTGCATAGATATACATTCTAGCAACATATTTCTTATGGAAATTCCACAGGTAAGAATAAATGAAAAAACAGCAGAAGAGCTAGTACCATTTGCAAAGGAATTAAACATAGATTTTATATGGGTACATGAAGCTGCAACTGTTTTAGAATCCACTCTAGCTCATAGTTTAAACAGTATAGGAGTACCAACTCTTGTTGTAGAAATGGGAGTGGGAATGAGAATAACAAAAGCCTATGGAGACCAGCTTGTAAAAGGATTATTTAATTTAATGAGCAAGCTTGGCATATGGACAGGACCTGTAGAAGAGCCAAAGGAAGCAATATTATCTGAAAATAAAGAGGTAGGCTTTATAAATGCAGAAGCTTCAGGAATTTTTGTGCCTTGCATAAAACATGGAGATAAGGTGAAAAAAGGAGAATCTGTGGGAAATATTGTAGAACCATTAACAGGAAAGATATTAAATGAAGCTCTATCACCATGTAGTGGAATGGTATTTACACTAAGAGAATTCCCTGTTGTTTATGAAGGTTCACTTATTGCAAGGGTTTTAGGAGAGGAGGAATAAGCTTTGAGAAGAGAAATAATTTACTCATTAAAATCACCTTATAGAGATGATTTAAGAGTTTCAGGATACAAATTTGGATATGGAGAAAAATCTGCATGTATAGTGGGAGCTTTAAGAGGAAACGAAGTTCAACAACTTTATATATGCTCTCAACTTATAAAAGAACTTAGAAAGCTTGAACAAAAAGGAGCAATAACTTCAAACCATGAAATACTTGTAATTCCTTCAATAAACCAATATTCAATGAATATAGGAAAAAGATTTTGGGCAGTAGATGATACAGATATAAACAGAATGTTTCCAGGATATGACAAAGGAGAAACAACCCAAAGAATAGCAGCAGGAGTCTTTGAAAAAGTTCAAGGATATAGCTATGGAATACAATTTGCAAGCTTTTATATGCCAGGAGATTTCATACCCCATGTTAGAATGATGCAAACAGATTATTCAAATCCAAACCTTGCCAATTTATTTGGACTTGAATATGTAGTTCTTCGTAAACCAAAGCCTTTCGACACAACAACACTAAATTACAACTGGCAAGTATGGGAGACAAATGCTTTTTCAGTATATACAAATTCAACAGACGAAATAGATGAAGTGTCTGCAAAACATGCAGTTGTATCAGTACTAAGATTCTTAAAAAGAATGGGAATAATAAAGAAGTACACAACACATAATGGCTATATTGCAAGCATAATAAAAGAAGAAGAACTTCTTCCAATAAGAACAGAAACAGCAGGAATATACAGAAAACTTAAAAAACCAGGAGACTTTGTAGAAAGAGGAGACATACTAGCAGAAATATTAGACCCATACGAAGGAGTAGTTATATCAAAAATAATATCACCAATAGATGGAATAATATTCTTTGCATATAATTCACCAATGATAATGGAAAGTGTTGTAGCTTATAAAATAATTAAAAGACTTCATCAATAGCTTTTTGTACGCTCTCCTTTTTTATGATATTTATACTATAAACAAAAAATATGGTTATAATATAAATATAATTTCAATATATTAATAAAAACATTAAAAATATATAGATAATATGTTTATTTTTTAGTAAAATATATTAATATATTTATTGAGGAGGGAAAGAATATGTTGTTGAGTTTGAAGGTAAAGAATTTTTGTTCATTTAGGGATGAATTTGAGTTTTCAATGAAACCAGGAAAGGTAATGCCAAGGTTTAGTGATAATGTAATAAATTTAGGAAATAAAAAGGTATCTAAGGTATGTGTTGTAGCAGGTGAAAATGCAGGTGGAAAAACTAGTTTTATGAGGAGCCTTGATTATTTAAAGTATTTAATTGAAGAAGGACATGGTGTAAGTTTAAAAGATTTATGTTATCAAAATGATGATAGTATACCACAATCATTTGAAATAGAAGCAATAATAAATAATAAAATATATAAATATACTCTTGAATTTAAAAATAGTATTATTAATTTAGAAAGCCTTAAAATAAGAAATTTAAGTTATAATTCTGGAAATGAAGATATTATTTTTATATCAAAATTGAAAAATATTACTGAGGACAAAATTGCAATGAGTTTAAAGCTTTCTTCAAAATATATTCCAGAAGAAATAATTTCAATCCTAAAGAAAAAAGATAATGATAAAATTGAAAGTTCTAAAGGTTTATTGTTAAATAAATTAAGTAGTTTAGACATTAAGGTAATACAAGATTTTGTATTATGGATAAAAAATAAAGTTATAGTAAAATTACCAAATCAATATTCTCTAAATATTTATAAACAGTATGAAAAAAATAATGATGATTTAGAAATATTAAAGCAAAAAGAATTTATTGAAATATTTTCATTAGTTGATCCATCAATAGTTGATGTAATAGTTGACGATAAAGAGCCTTTTGAGGATAGTATTATAGTTAGGAAAATGAGAGATGGGAAAATATTTAAAATTAAAATAAAAAATGATTCATCAGGAGTAATAGATTTTTTTGCTTGGTCAATTATTAAATTCTATATTATCTAATAAAGTATTAAACTATGTTAAAGTTATGGCTAAAAAAGGACAATTTATTTTTACTACACATAATGTTCTTCATATAAACACTATCGATTTTATGAAAGAACAAATATATTTTGTTAATAAAAATTTAGAAGATTTATCATCAGAAATGTATCCACTCTCTGCATTTCCAGAATATAGATATGAAAAATATGATGTTTATGATTTGTATCTAAGAGGATTATTAGGAGATATTAAAATAAAAAATAAGAAAATAATTTTAAATTCTGATTTTGAAACAGTAAAAAACTCAAATATGTGTGATTTTTTTGATATAATTGAAAAATCAGCAGAGTAAATAAAATAAGGACTTGGTATATTTATATCAGGTTCTTTTTTGTAGGAAAAATTCTGAAACTTGGGGTGGAAATTTATTCAAAAAAGTGTTATTATTAAGTTTAAGTAAGATATATGTATAATTTTGTTTTAAAATAGGGGGTTATTTATATGAAGAAATTTGATTTTAAACGAAGTCTTGCAGTTCTTTTAACAATGACTATAATTCTTGCTGTACCAATGTTTGCAGGGGCTTCTATAAAAACTGATTTGTATTTTGCAGCTGGTGATGGAATGGTAACTGGATATGTAAATACAGGAGATAATGTTATGTCTTATGTTGAAAAGGTTGGTTATACTGTGGATACAGTTCCTTTTAAATTGGCAGCAGAAAGTATGACAAGCTCTGACCTTTTAGAATTAATTAAATCTGGAAGTCAAGATTTTAATTTAAAAAATGCTACTTTTTCAACTGTTTCTGTTGGGTATAATGACATAATGGTTCCAATTATAAATGTTATAGCAGAGGCTGTTGGAGTAGATGTAAGACATACAGAAGATATAATTGGAGCAATTCAATCAAAGCTTTCTTCAGCATCAGAAAGTCAATTAAAAACTCATGCAAACAATATAAAAATAGGTTTAGGTGATTATTTTAAAGATGTGGCTTTTGAAGAAAGTGTTAATAAATTTGCAGATAATTTAAGTGAAATAGCACAAGAAATAAGAGAAAGGTCAAATGGTGGAACAGTAATAATAACAAATATCTATAATCCATATAATAATGTTACTATTGGAAATATAGATTTAGGTGATTTAATTGATGAATATATTCAAGAAATAAATGAAGTTATAACAAATAATGCTACTCATTTTAGAGAAAAAAATTATATTATAGCAGATATATATAATGCTTTTAAAGTTGGAGGACTAACTAATGTAGACTTAAGTAGATATTATTTAGACCCATATCCAAATCAAGCAGGACATTATGCTATATATAAAGTAGTAAAGCCATTAATAGCTGATGCAGGAATAATTGTAAAGCCTGACTATGAAGGAGATTGGAACAATAAAGAAACAAGCACTCCAAAGCCAGATACAACAACACCAGGAGACAATAAAGAAACAAGTACACCAAAACCAGATACAACAACACCAGATAATAAAGAGACAAGCACTCCAAAGCCAGATACAACAACACCAGGAGGCAATAAGGAAACAGATACTGCAAAGCCAGATACAACAACACCAAGTGACAATAACAACAATAACAGTAATAATAATGGAAGCAATAATACTAATAACAACAATAATTCTGATACAAACAATGGAAAAGGAGAATATCCAGGAGAACCTCATATAGTACAAACTGGAGATATGTTAGCAATGGCATTTACAGCCTTACTAGCTATGGTAGCCCTAAATGCAGCAGTTTTAACACGTAAAAATGCAAAAAAACTATTTAGAAAATAATTGGAATATTATTCTTGTTTACTTTAATATTTTTCTTATGATATAATTTTGTTAATCTAAGAAAGAGGCGGTGAACCTATGGAACAAGAAATTTTAAAACAAATACTTAGTAAACTTGATTCTATGGAAACAAAGATGAACTCCATGGAAACAAAAATTAATTCTATGGAAACAAAAATTAATTCTATGGAAACAAAGATGGAATCTATGGAAACAAAGATGGAATCTATGGAAACAAAAATTAATTCTATGGAAACAAAGATGGAATCTATGGAAACAAAAATTAATTCCATGGAAGGTGATATAAGAGAGTTAAAGGATGGTCAGGAAAGAATTGAAGAAAAAATAGAAACAATATATGACCAAACAGCCAATTTAACAGAATTTAAAACAGAAGTTAATATGAAATTAGATGAATTATGTGATGTAGAGAACGTAACTAAATTAAATTGTTATGAAATAGCAAAGTTAAAATCAATAAAATAGTGTGAAAAATAAAAAGAGCCTGCTAGTGATAATTAAATCATTAATAGGCTTTTTTTTGTAAGCTTGCCACTGGAAATTCACTGGACCCTAAGGGTGCTAATTGAATTTTTCTAGGCAATAAACGACCCGTTATGGTATAATATAATCAAAAAATAGTAATAATTTTAACATAAGATAAAATTATCTTAAACTTAATATAATATATGAAGAAAGAGTGCAGGAGGAATTCTATGTTACTAAAATATAAAGTACAAAATTATAAATCAATTGCACATTCAATAGAATATAGTATGTTTCCAACTAAGGAAAATATTGAAAATGATCAGGTGATTACAATTGATACTATTAAAGGACCCTGGAAAGTTTTACGTAGAGGTGCTTTACTTGGTCCTAATGCATCAGGAAAATCAAGTTTTATTCAATCTATTGATTTTGCACGTAATTATATTGTAGAAGCTCAAAAAAGTGGGAGCATAACTGGAGTTAAACAATTTAAGGGAGAATTTAGTGATATAGGGAAAAATAGTACTTTTCAGTTTATGTTTTATAAAGATGGTGATATTTTTGAATATGGTTTTACATTAGATTCTTTTCGTGTGGTTGAAGAATGGTTAATGCAATTAACTGAAACTACATTTGAACCAATTTTTGAAAGAGTTACAAATAAATATGATAAAACAGAAATTGAATTATCTTCTTTTTTTGGTTCAACTAATAGTAAAAAAAGAATGATAGCAGAGCTTTTAAAAGAAACAATTCAGAAAAATCAAAGAAATCAATTATTTTTATATAAACTTTCAGAAAATGGTTTTCCTATTGCTGAAAAAATAATGGATTGGTTTTACAATATTCAAGTGATTTTTCCATCTTCAAAAGTTCATATGCTTGAAATGAGTTTGATGCAAAATAAAAGTTTTGCAAATTTTTTATCTTCAAAATTAATAAATTATGATACAGGAATAAATAAAATATTTGCTCAAACAAAGAAAGTTCAACTTACAAAATTATTAAAAGAAATGGATATACCTCAAAAAATTATAGATGAAATTTTAGAAAAAAGACAAGGATTAGTAAATATTAATGGACGTTTATTTATTTTTAATGAAGAAAATGGAGAACCTATGCTTTGTGAAATGATTTTAGAACATTCTTTAGCAGGAAAAGTATTTCCATTTCACAAAGATGAGGAATCAGATGGAACTCAAAGATTATTAGATTTATTACCTATTCTTTTTAGTTTAAATTCTAAGTCTTCAGTTTTCTTTATTGATGAAATAGACCGCTGTTTGCACACTAAGTTAACAAAAACATTTATTAGTGATTTTATTAAGGAAGAGCATAAAAATCAGTTAATTTTTACAGCACATGATGTTAACTTAATTAGTCTAGATGAACTTTCACAGGATGAAATATGGTTTATAGAAAAAAATAAAAATGGGGAAAGTTGTTTAAAACCATTTTCAGATTATACATTAAATGATGATATAAAGAAAGGATACTCTACTATAAAAAGTTATCTTGCAGGTCGTTTTGGTGCTGTTCCGGTTATAAGAGGAGGGGATTTTAATGGCATTAGTTAGTAGAACTCCTATGATTCCGGAACCAATAAGAGAAAAGAAACCTCGTAGTTCAAAAATAATATTCTTTTCTTGTGAGGGTTTAGTAACAGAAGAGGAATATTTTAAAATTTTATCAAATAAAATATTTTCAGATATTTCAAGTCAATTATGTCTTGTATCTGCTAGAAAGAATTTTTTGGAGATTCCTAACGAAGAACGAACTCAAGAACAATGGAATGAGCAAAATAAATCTAGTCCTCAATATGTTCTTAATAGATTAGAAAATTTTAAAAAGGATAATGATCATATTTATGAATTTGCAAAACATCCAGAAGATGAATTTTGGATAGTAATTGATACTGATGATCATATTATGCCTAATAAAATTTCTGAATTTACAACAGTAATTCAAAAATGCGAACAGAAAAAAATTAAATATGCTGTTACAAATCCTTTCTTTGAGTTCTGGCTTTATCTTCATCATTTTGATGTTATAGATGAAGATAAAACACATGCAAATAAAGTTGGAGATAATTATTTTCGATTGAAAATGAATAGTATTGGTATTACTTTAGGAGGAAATGGACATAAATTACCTAATCCCAAAGATTATACAATAGAAAATGTAGCTAAAGCTGTTGAACGTGCTAAAAATTTACACACAAATAATTCTGAACGTTGGCCAAAAGAATTAGGAAGTCATGTATATCTTTTAGTTGATGAATTTTTCAAACTTCTTAAATAAAACTTTATAGATATTAATAAAAATGATCTAAAGTGATTTAGATAATGTAAAAAACTTAGAGAAGAATGGGAAAGTAAAAAATTAATATATGATATTTATAAGAAATAAGAACTTAATATTTAATTGAGTTCTTATTTTTTTTTTTTTTGAATAAAAAAATGTAAAAAATTTACTCACCTCCATATATATAAGATGTACCACAAATAAAGGAGGTGAAAAGTATGGCAGTTCAAAAGAATCTTACTAATACTAGTTTAGTAATGGAAGTTTCAACTGGAACAACTGATGAAAAAGGTAATACTATTTATAAAAATAAAACCTTCAGTAATATAAGCCTTGCTGCAACAAATGAAAATATTCATGCAGTTGCACAAGCAATAGCATCAGTTTTAAGCGAACCAGCTGGATTCTATTATTTAAAGGACACATCACAATTAGTTGACCGTTAATTATAACAATCAGCTAATAAAACAAAAGATAAAAAACTATTAACCCTAATACTTTTATAAAGAAAGGAGGTGGAAAATATGGCAGTAGAAAATTCATTAGCTTTAACATTTGTATGTGAAAATACAAAGAAAAGTACAATTTCTATAACAGGAGTAAAAACAGACCTTACAGATGAACAAGTTCAAACATTAATGGACACAATAGTTGAGAAAAATATATTTTCAACTAAAAATGGTGGATTTGTTTCAAAAGATTCTGCAAAGCTTATTCAAAAGGATACTACAGAATATTCAATAAGTTAAATTAATAAATTAAAAATATAAAATAAGAGCCTGCTAGTGATAATTAAATCATTAACAGGCTTTTTGTTTTTTAAAGCTTGCTACTGGAAATTTACTGGGCCCTAAGGGTCTTTGTAAAAACTTTTGCTTAGGTTTAGAAGAGGGCAAGTTAAAAAGCTTATGGATAATTCAATGACAAATGAGCAAATTTCAAAAGAGACAGGTCTTTATTTAAAAAATGTAAAGCTGATTAGAAAAGAATGGGAAGCAGAGCAGAAAGGTAACAGAAGTTAATTATAAAGAGAACCCTCTAAAAAATATTTTTAGTTTAATTTAATGAAATTTAATTAAATTCAAAAATATTTAAATAAAATGCTTACCCAAGCGACAAAATAGGGAATAATTTCATGATAAGTAGTATCATATACTATTTTCTTCGACATATATTAAAAAAATCTAAGAAAATTTCAAAAAAATTTTAAAAAATACTTGCAATTTGTCACAGGGTGTTATACAATAAGGACATGGAAAGGAAAACTATTACATTACAGAACATTCTAAATATTAAGAAAAAATAGAAAGTGATGAAAATGTAGGGTTTGATATTTCGTAAGTAATTTAATTTTAGATATTGTAAAAATATCATTTAGGGGGTTAAGATTATGATAAGTAAAAAATCAAGAAAAGTCGTTGCAGCATTACTAATCGGAGCTACAGTTTGTGCTTCAGGAACATTCGCTTACTTCAATAGCAAAGCTGATTTAACAAATATTGATGGAGTTGAAGATGATGCAGTTCAAAAATTAGCTATTACAAATGGTAAAGTTAAGATAAGTGGTAAAATGGCTACTGCATCAATTGATGGATTAAATTCAATGTGGAGTTATTCAGTAGCAGCAGTAAGTAGTGAAAAATTATACAATGCTTTGGTTGATTCTGGTGCTACAGATTTACAGAAAAATACTCTTAGAAATGCATTAGTTTTATCAAATGCAGGAACTGCAGACTTAAATTTTATAAATACTCATAGATCACCAGATATAGCATATGGAACAATACAAAGTGTTGACACAGGAAAAGTAGATGGTTTAGGTAATACTATTTATGAAGACAAAATAACAACTCAAACTAAACTAGATAATGATACAACAGGAAAAGGTGGAATAAGTAGAGCCAAAATAGGTGCACCAGTAGGAGAATATGCAATTCTTGCTAGACCAGGAGATGCTTTCGCTTTAGGAACAGATGGTGTTGGAGCAGAAGGATTAGATGGTACAAATACTGGTTTAACAATAGTTAACGAATCTAATTTAACTACTAAATTAGGAATGAGACTTAATATTAGTGAAGCTGATGCAACAAAAGCACAACAACAAGCTGCTCTTGATGCACTTGAAAATATAGGAGCTAAGGTATATGTAAAGGTTACTTCATTAGCTAAAGATGCAAGTGGAAATGATATAGCAACTACTCCAACTACTTTAGATAATTGGAAAGGATTTGATTTAAGTGATTTCTTAGATGTTGATGGTAAACCTATAACATATCAAATACTTAATATGGCTGGAGATGTAAACGGAGCTAAACAAGACTCATTTAAGGTTGATTTCCGTGTTGAATTACCTTTAATGACAGGAAATAAAAAGCAAGGACTTAGTAGCTTAAAGGATGCTGATGGAACAGCAGTAGATCCATTTGACATAACTAATATGTTTGAATTTGTAGCTACTCAAGAAAATAACCCAGGATGGACTCAAGCAGGTACAGATCCAGCAGCAGGTAAGGCATTTACAAATACTGGCGATAAATTAGGCGAAGGTGTGGCAGATAAAGATGTAGATGTTGCTGATCCAAATGATATAAAATAATATGTTTTAATGCATAAAGTTGATTTAGTAATATAGAAAATAGAAAACTTCCTCTCCCATATACATAGAGGATTATGGATTGGGAGTGGAAGTTTAATTTATGTTAAAGTAAATTATTGAGATTATACAATAATATTATTAATAATATTATTTAAAATAAAAAAACTAATAAGGAAACATAACTTATATAGGTTTAATAAAGATTAAAAAATAAATTTGAGGAGTAAAATACAAAACTTTAATTTAAATTCAATTAACTAAAAGTAAGCTTCAGAGCTTAATATAAGGGGGCTGATATAGTGACTAAAAAATTAATAGGTGTTTTAAAAGTGTGTCTACTAGTATTCAGCTTATTATTACTTAATGTCTTTTCAATGTCTGCAAAAGCTGAAGAAATATTTAATTTAGAAAAAGATGGCTTTTGGGCACCAGCAGATTCTGTAACCCATAGCTTTAGCATAAAAAATATTTGGAATCAGGAATGTTATTTTGATTATTTAAAGTTTAGTGGTAGTTATATAAAAAATACAGCAACCGGAGAAGAATTTACATTAGAACAGGCTAAAGAAATGGGAATAATTCAAGGGTATGATGTTGTAATAAAATTAAATGATAGTAGATATGGTAAAGAGGTTATTTATAATGGAAAGCTTATGGATTTAGCTAATGAAAGGGTTTTATTAAAAAAGGATATTTTTATGAAACTTGATACTGTAGTTGATTTTAGTATAAATATATCTTTTGAAGCATTGGCTGGGAACAAATATCAAAATATGCAATATATTTATGTATTTTATCCACATGCATATAAATTAAATCCAACACCAACAGATCCTTCAGAGCCAGACCCAGATAAACCAAATCCAGACAAGCCGGGTCCAGACAAACCAAATCCAGATAGACCAGATACAAGTACACCAAAGCCAAATCCTGATACTACAACACCAAAACCAGATAATCCAGACAATCCAAGTAATCCAGATAACCCAAATCCTAATAATCCAGGAGGTGGAGATAATCCTGGTGGAAACAACAATCCAGGAGGAGGAAATAATCAAGGTGGCGGAAACAATTCAAGTGGTGGAAGCAACCAAGGTGGTGGAAGCAACAACCAAGGAGGAAGCAATAATGGTGGTGGTTCATCTAATAATGGTGGATATCAAAGTGGAGGAGGTAATACTAAAGTACCTGTAAAAACTGGTGACCAAAATTATTATTCAATGACAATATTAGCTATAGTTATGGTAATAAGCTTAGAAATAATGTTTTTATCAACAGGAAGAAGTTTAAAAGAAGAGTATAGAAAAATTTTAAGAAGAGGTGATGCTTAATGAATAAAAAAAGTAATAAAAAACTTATGGCAGGGCTTATAGTATTAATTACTTTAATTATTATAGGTATCACCTGTTCTGGTTTTTTAGATAACTTTAAAGAAGGAATAAAATTTTTAGGAATATCCTTTGGAATATCAGCAGGATTAGTATTACTTTTATTTATAATGAAATATATCATAAAGGGTGCAGACAAGCTTGTTGGAGAAGGAAGAACCTTTAATGATAGAGCAATTGTATTGTTTTCAATACTTATATTGGTAAGCTTAACTTGTAGAGGGTTCCTTAAAAACTTTACACTAGGAATTGTGTTTTTAATTGTATCAATAGCTTTTGTAGCAATTACTTTCCTAATAATGTATGGAATAAACTCTAAAAAAGGAGCAATAAAAAAAGCAATATTAGCAGAAAAAACATCAGGGGAAAAAATGTTTATCCTATTAACTGTATTAATATTAGTAAGCTTAACCTGTGGAGGTTTTATACAAAACCTTAAAGCAGGTATTTTGTTCTTAATTGTTTCTATTATTTCATCATTAGCACTATATTTAACAGTTACAGAAGTAAAAAATGAAAATTCAATTATTAGTAAAATTATAAGAATAGAAACAACATTTAACCAAAAAATGATGATATTATTAAGTACAATAATAATGGTAAGCTTAACCTGTGGAGGTTTCTTAAGAAATCTTAGAGCAGGAATAGTATTTTTAATGATATCAATAGTCTTCACAACAAGTATGCTTATGCTAGTATTAGGAGTAAAATCAAAACACAAGATATACGACAAAATAGCAGGTTTTGAAACAAACTTTAATGAAAAAATGATAATACTGCTAACCACAATGGCAATGGTAAGCATAACAAGTGGAGGATTCTTATATAACTTTAAACTAGGAATGTTATTCCTAACAATTTCATTAATATTCTCTGGCCTTGTGTTAGCAGGAGTTATTAGTGTTAGACCTAGAGTAAATATATTCAAAATGAGAGCTAGAATACAGAACCTTGGAAAGAAAGAGGCTATTAGAGCTTTTGGAATGATATTTGCTTGTGTAATTGTAGTATTTAATTTAGGAGGAACTTTAGCTTATTTTACTGCACAAACTGATAAAAAGCCT